>JALWUB010000167.1 GCA_026993275.1 Robiginitomaculum sp.
TAAAAAGCCCGGCTGCGCTCTGGCAACCGGGCCTTTCAGGATTGGCTCCCCGGGACGGGCTCGAACCGCCGACCCAGTGGTTAACAGCCACTTGCTCTACCAACTGAGCTACCGGGGATCAGTGGCGCCCGGAACATGCCGGGCAAGCCGCGCCTATAGCAAAGCCTTGGCGCTGACGAAAGTGCCAATGTGAGCACGGCTGCGCGAATCGCAGTGCGCCGCCCCGACCGAAACCGGCGACTCAAGAGCAAGCCTTGTCCAAGGCGTTGATTTCACGGCAGAAGCAGACAAAAAAAGGGAGCTGAAATATCAGCTCCCCGAAAGGCGTTGGGTGAATGGTGGGGTGTCTTCAAGGGAAGACAGTGCCATAATGCGTCAAAGCCCTTAAAAAAGGGTTAACGCGGTGCGGCTTTGGCAGCCTGTTCTTCATTCAGGTTGCCATTGCGTCAACAAACATGGTTAACGGCGCCCGCGCGGTCAGGGCGGTTACCAGAAAAACCCGTAAAGCGCGATGAGAATGGCGGCCACGGTGATGGCGGCGATGTTATAGCTGCGCCGCGTTGCAAACGAGATGTCGCCCAGGTGAATCACCCGCGCGCTGTCTGGCGCAGGCGTCAGCAGGGAGACAAGGATGCCGGCAGCGGCGGAGAGGCCGAACACCCAGCCGACCCGGTCGATGAAGGGCATGGCCGGCAGCAGGGCCTTCAGCGCGATGGAAAACACCAGCGAGCCCAGTATGGCGGCCATGGCACCGGCGCTGTTGCTGCGCTGCCAGAAAATGCCGAGCAGGAAAATGGCGACAATGCCGGGGGTGAAAAAGCCGGTATATTCCTGGATATACTGAAAGGCCTGGTCCAGCTGGCCAAGCAGGGGCTGGGCCGAGGCCAGGGCAATGGCGATGGCGCTGAGCGCGGCGAGACGGCCGGTGACGACATAATGATGTTCGCTTTGCGCCGGGCGGAAGCTCTTGTAGATGTCCATGGTGAAAATGGTGGCGATGGAATTCATCATCGACGCCAGAGACGAGGTGATGGCGGCAACCAGCGCCGCGAAAATCAGGCCGCGCACCCCGGCGGGCAGCAATTTGATCACCTCGGGATAGGCCCGGTCCGGCTTGCCGCACAGCTTCAGCGTGTCATTGCAGATTGCCGGGTCCAGCACGGACGGGTCGATCACCATGTGCATGGCTGGCGAGGACAGCAGCGCCGCGGCAATGCCGGGCAGCACGATGATGATGGGCATGACGAGTTTCAGCATGGCGGCGAAGGCCAGGCCGGACTGGGCCTCGGCCAGGCTTTTGGCGCCCAGCGCCCGCTGGATGATATACTGGTTGAACCCCCAATAGCTGATGTTCATGATCCACATGCCGCCGATCAGCACGCCAATGCCCGGAAGGTCCTTGTAATAGGGGCTCTGCCTGGGCAGGATCATGTGAAACTTGTCCGGCAATTCGCGGTAAAGGCGCACGGCACCATGAATCACACCGCCATCGCCGCCGATCATGTTCAGGGTCAGAATGGCGATCAGCAGCCCGCCCCCGACCAGCACGGCAACCTGAATGATGTCGGTCAGGGCCACCGCCTTGAGGCCGCCATACATGGAATAGGCCACGGCAAAGGCCGCCAGCGCCGCCATGCCCCAGACATAGC
>JALWUB010000168.1 GCA_026993275.1 Robiginitomaculum sp.
CGGTGCTGGATATTGGCCCATTTTGAATGCCCTGCCATGGCAAACCTCCCAAAACATGCTGACGGCCGGTTTGTAGAATACAATGGAGACGCTGCAAACCGGTTTTGCACGCGCCGCACAGTCCCGCAGCACCGGGCGGTGCGCCGGTTGCGGGCCGCTGGCGCCAGCCCGGCACGATTGCAAAAGGGCATCAGGTGCTTTTCAGCGCAGTCGGCCGGGTTAATATGGTGCCGCAAACTTGCAGGAAAGGACTGGACCATGGCCCTGGTTGAACCGGCATCTGACGCTGAACTTGAACATTTTGCGCCAGTCATGGAGCTGTTGCAGGCGCACATGGGCTTTGTGCCCAATTCGCTCAAGACCATGGCGCGGGCGCCGGACATTGCCAACGCATTTGTCGGCCTCAGCCATGCCATACTGGCTGCGCCTGGAAAATTGCCGGCCGATCTCAAAATGCTCATCGGCTTTGCCGCCAGTGCTGCCCATGGCTGCCGATATTGCCAGGCCCACACCGCCCACGGTGCCGCGCGGGCCGGGGTGGACGCGGCCAAGATCAAGGCGCTCTGGGACTATGAAACCAGCCCGCTCTTCAGCGACAGGGAGCGCGCGGCCATGCGTTTCGCACAATGCGCTGCGCAAACCCCGCCTGTGACGGGAGAGGCGGAAAAGGCTGCCCTGAAGGCCCGGTTCAACGATGCCGAAATTGTGGAAATCGTTTCCGTCATTGCCCTTTTCGGGTTCTTGAACCGCTGGAATGATGCCATGGAAACCACATTGGAAGACCAGCCCGCCAGCCATGCCGCGGCCGCCTTCAGCCCGGCCAGGTGGAGCCCCGGCAAGCATGGCCAGCACGGATAGAGGCACGCTTTAATCCGCCGCGGCGGGTTCGCCTTGCGTGCCGCTTGCGCGCTCCGGCTCCGGCGGGGTCTTTTGCTCTGGCGGCTGGCGCGGCAGCAGGCAGGTCACCCGCGTGCCTTCGCCCTTTTGCGATTCCAGTGTCACCAGCCCGCCATGCAGGTCGATGAGCGAGCGCACCAGCGCCAGGCCAAGCCCGGCGCCGCCCTGCTTGCCGCTTTCAAAGTCCTCGAACACCCGCGCGCGCTTGTCCTCGTCAATGCCGCTGCCATCATCGGCCACCCACAGCCGCACCATATTGTCCTCGGCCGCGGCGCCAATGCGGATGGTGCCGCCCTCCTTGGTATAGGCCAGGGCATTGCGCAGCAGATTGTAGAGCACCTGCTTGAGGCGCGGCGCATCGGCGCGCAAGGGGGCGATGGCGTCCGGGCATTCGGTGCGGATATGGATGCGGGTCTGTTCGGCCCGGGTCTGCACCAGCGCCACCACATCCTCGATAATGGCGCACGGGTCCACATCGGCCAGGTCCAGTACCATGGTGCCGGCCTCGACCGCGGCCACGTCGAGAATGTTTTCCAGCATGGTGGTCAGTTGCGCCGCGGCGCTGTGAATGGCCTCGATCGGCCCGGCAAGCTTGCTGTCAATGGGGCCGAAATCGCCGCCTTGCAGCAGGTCGGCATAGCCGCTTATGGTCGTCAGCGGCGCCCGCACCTGATAGGACACATGCTCGACAAAGTGCGATTTCAGGTCTGCCGCCGCCTGAATGGCCTCGGCGCGCTCCTTGAGGGATTTCTCGACACGCTTGGAATCGGTGATGTCGGACCAGGCGACAACGCTGGCGCCATCGGGCAGCGGGTGTGACAGCCAGGTCAGCACCGAGCCGTCCGCGCGGACAATTTCGCCGCTGACATGGCGGCGCACATGCGGGTCCGGGTCCGTGATGCGCGCCTTGAGTTCTGCCCAGTATTCGGCCTTGCCATAAAGCGCGCGGCACTTGGCGGCAATCTCGTCAAACGGCTCGCCTTCGGCCAGATCCTTTTCCGAAAGCTGCCAGAGCCGCTCCAGCGCGGCATTGTGCAGGCGCACCCGGCCATCGGCGCCAAACACCGCCACCGCCTCGCCGAGCTTGTCCAGCGTTGCCTTCTGCACAGCGATCAGGGTGGCGAATTGCGCCTTGCGCTTGACCTCGCCGGTCATGTCGCGGAACAGGAACAACAGCCCGCCGGAAGGGTGCGCCAGCCGGGTCAGGCGCAAGATCCGCCCGTCGGGCAGGGGCCATTGCTCTTCGCTGGCCTCGTCCTGCGCCGCGTCGGTGTAGTGAGACAGCTGCTCCGCCTTCCATTGCTGGTATTTGGCCTGTTCGGGAATGCGGCGGCGCTGGCGCAGATAATCCAGCCATTCGCCATGGCCGGGCCCGCTTTCCAGCCAGCTTTCGTCGAGGCCGAACAGGCGGCTGAAGGCGGCGTTGTGATAGACCAGCCTTTGCTCAGGCGAGAACACCGCCACCGCATCGGTCAGATGGTTCAGGGTTTCGTCATGAGCCTGGCGCAGCATGCGCATCTGCGTGCGCAGGTCCTGCGCTTCGGTGACGTCAGTGGCGATGCAGGCCAGGCCGCCGGAAACCCCGTGGCAACTGATCTCGAAATGGCGGCGCTGGCCACCGGTGACCACGGCGAAGACATCGCTCTGCGGCTTGCCCTGTTCCAGCACGGACTGGGCCAGTGTGGCGATCTTGGGGCTCAAGGCGAGCTGGCGGGCAATGGCGTCATCCAGATCGGTTGCTTCAACCGCGCGCACATAGGCGGCATTCGCCCATTCCAGCTTCAGGGCCGAGTTCAGCCGCCAGACCGGCTGCGGCGCCTTGGCCAGCATGTCGATGAACGCCGCCGGGTCGCGGGCGATGATGTGGCGCAATTCCTCCAGCCGCCCGCGCGCGCCGGATTCTTCGAGCCCCCGGATGGTGGCATCGGTCAGCCACAGCACGATCTGCGCGCCCGCGGCGCGGCCATCGGCCTCCATGAAGCGCCCGCCGGGGCCGATTATGGTCAGCGAAAACGGCTCGCCGCGCTCGTGCAGGGCTTTCAGGCGCTGGCGCAATGTGGTCTCGCCGCCGGCGGCATCGCGCGCTTCATAATCGGCCAGGCCTTGCAAGATTGCCGAGGCGGGGTCTGACGATTCAGGGCTCTGGGCAAATTTGAGCATGCTGGCCAGGGCCACCTGGCTGCCATAGACCCGCGGCGGCTCCTGTGCGCCGTCCGGCGCCGCCGCGGCATCGGGCCAGACCAGCACCAGGCCCGGATGGGCCGAGAACAGCAGATCGGCGTGGCTGATGCGGTCCTCGAGCATTTCGGCGCGGCGGCGCCAGCGTGCATTTGCGTCGCGCACGCCACGGGTCAGCCGCACCGCCCAAAGGGCTGTGGCGATCGCGAAAAAGACCGCGCCCAGGGTGATGATGACGGAAAGGGTCTGTGCGCTCATGCCTGCCTGCACTGCTGCCAGCGGTCCGGCAACCTGCGGACCGGCACCGGGATCAGCCAGCCTGCGTTCACCAGCGCGTCTTGCGCCTGCGGCTGTGCTGTTCGAATCGCTATCATAGCGTCCGCTCGCGCGGCGCGCTATAAGGCATTATGGATGCGCATCTGACCCTCGACATGAGCGCCAGACTGGCCCTGATCATTGGCGCCGGCATTGGCGCGCAATGGCTCGGCTGGCGCCTGCAATGGCCGGCGATCGTGCTGATGAGCCTGGCGGGCCTGGCGCTCGGGCCCGGCTCTGCCCTCCTTCTTGGCGAGCCGCTGGTCGCCCCGGTGCGGGATTTCGGGCCGCTGCTGCGCCCGGCCATCGCCCTGGCGGTGGCGGTGATCCTGTTTGAAGGCGGCCTGGGGCTGGATTTTGCCGAGGTGCGCGCCACCTCCGGCGCAGTGGCCTTGCTGGTGCTGCTGGGCGCGCCGCTGGCCTGGCTGGCGGGCACTGGCGCAGCCCATTATGCCGCGGGCCTGCCCTGGGATCTGGCGGCGCTGCTGGGCGGCATTCTGGTGGTCACCGGGCCGACCGTGATCCTGCCGCTGCTGCGCCAGGCACGGCTCAGTTCCCGCCCGGCCTCGGTGCTGAAATGGGAAGGCATCATCAACGACCCGCTGGGCGCGGTGTTTGCCGTGCTGATCTTTGAGTTCATGACCCTGGGCAGCGGTCTGGCCGCAAGCCACAGCGCGGTGCTTTCGGCGGGCCTGCTGGCGCTGGCCGTGGGTGCGGGCAGCCTTGCCGGGATTGGCACCGGGCTGGCGCTGGCGGCGGCATTCCGGCGCGGCCAGGTGCCCGAATATCTCAAGGCGCCGCTGATGCTGGTGGCGGTCATGGCCGTTTATGTCGGCGCCGAAGCCATCGCCCATGAAACCGGCCTGGTGGCGGTGACGGCGCTGGGCATCACCCTGGCCAATGTCCGCTTTGCCGCCATCGAGGAATTGCGCCGCTTCAAGGAAGGCATTGCCATTTTGCTGGTCTCGGCCCTGTTTGTCACATTGACCGCGGGCCTGCGCACCCAGGACTTTACCCATTTCACCAGCCGCTCCTTGCTGTTTGTTGCCGTGATGATGTTTGCCGTGCGCCCGGCCGTGGTCTGGACCGCGACGCTGTTCAGCGACCTGAACTGTCGCGAAAAACTGCTCATCGGCTGGATTGCCCCGCGCGGCATTGTCGCCGTGGCGGTGGCCGGTTATTTCGCTGCCGAACTGGGTGCCCAGGGCCGCGCGGATGCGGAACAGCTGATCCCGCTGGTGTTCGCCATGGTGTTCGCCACGGTGCTGGCCGACGGCTTCACCATTGCGCCGCTGGCGCGGCTGCTGGGGCTGTCGCGGGCCGGGCCGGAAGGGCTGCTTCTGGTCGGCGCCAACCCCTGGAGCATTGCCCTGGCCCGAACGCTGCAGGAAGCGGGCACGCCGGTTGTGCTGGCCGACCAGAGCTGGCCGGCGCTGCGCGCAGCGCGGCTTGAGGGCGTTCAGGTCTTTCACGGCGAGGTGCTCTCGGAAAGTGCCGAGGAACGGCTGGACCATTCGCGCATTGACAGTCTGCTGGCGGCATCGTCCAACGCCGCATACAATGCCCTGGTCTGTATCGAGTTCGCCCCCGAGCTTGGCCGCCACCGGGTGTTTCAGCTCAGTCCCGACGACGAGGACGCCCAGTCCGGCGAAGGCATTGCGTTTACCGCGCGCGGCCGCACCATCATTGCCCGCGGCCGCACCTTTGACAGCCTGATCCGCGATTACTGGCGCGGCTGGCGGTTTGCGGTCATAGAGCTGGAGGACGGCCAGACGCCAAACCTGGCCATGGCGGCGCAGCCGCCCGGCACGGACCAGGTCGCCGAACGCGATGCCAGCGGCAAATTGAGGCTGCTGGGGCCGTCGCGCACGCCGCAGGGCGGCGCAGGCACCAAACTCATCGTGTTCAGGCCGCCCAACGGGCAGGACGAGGCTCAAACCCGGCCGGCGGCAGACAGCGCGTCCTCCTGACCTGGGCGCCGCGCAGATTTTTCTTAAGCGTTGAAAACCGCACTGCCCTGACCGGCCTCTGCATGACAAGGAGAGGGTTTGCCAGTCATGCCGATTCACCCGCCCTTAACCGGGTCCGGGCGATAATCGGGCATTCCCGTGTTGATCAGGACCATCGCCATGGCCCAGGGCGGCAAGAAGAGGCCGGGCGGGCAGCGCCGCCGCACTGTCCGCAAAGGCGGCGCACGCGCATCCCGCCCGCCAACCATTGGCAAGACGCCTGGCAAAAGGCGGCGGCCTGCGCCTGGGCGCTGGCGGCACCATGCCGTCCGGCTGGTCTATTGGGGGCTGGTGGCGGGATTGTGGCTTGGTCTGCTGGGCGGTGCAGGCCTGGCCATGCTGGCCTCTGACCTGCCCGATACCTCGTCCCTGTGGACCGTTCAGCGCCAGCCCAGCATCACCTATGTGGACCGGCGCGGCGTGCAGATCGCGGTGCGCGGCGCGTCTTATGCACCGCCGGTGCAGGTGGATGAATTGCCGCCCTATCTGGTGGATGCGGTGCTGGCCATTGAGGACCGGCGGTTTTACCATCACTTCGGCGTTGACCCGATCGGCCTGGCGCGCGCCTTTGTCACCAATCTGCGCCGGGGCCGGGTGGTCCAGGGCGGCTCCACCCTGACCCAGCAACTGGCCAAGAACCTGTTTCTGAGCAATGCGCGCACCTACAAGCGCAAGCTGCAGGAGGTCATGCTGGCGCTGTGGCTGGAAAGCCGGTTTTCCAAGAAGGAGATTCTCTCCCTCTATCTCAACCGGGTTTATTTCGGCCGCGGCGCCTGGGGGGTCGAGGCCGCGGCACGGCGCTATTTCGGCAAGCCGGCCAGGGATCTGACCCTGGGCGAATCGGCGCTGATCGCCGGCCTGCTCAAGGCGCCCAACCGCTACAGCCCCACCGCCGATCTGGCCCGCGCCGAGCGCCGCGCCACGGTGGTGCTGGATGTCATGGTCAAGACCCATCGCATCAGCGCCGAAGAGCGTGCCGCGGCCTTTGCCGAACCGGTGCATGTGCAGCGCAGCCAGGCCAGCCCGGCGGCGCTCTATTTTGTTGACTGGCTGGCGCCGCAAGTGCGCCGCATCACCGGCGATACCGATGCGGACCTGCTGGTCGAAACCACTTTGGACCTGCGTGATCAGCGCGCCGCCGAGGCTGCCCTGACCGGCGTGCTTGACGCCAGGGCCGCGGCCCGCGGCGCCACCCAGGGGGCGCTGGTGGCGCTCGATGGCGATGGCGCGGTGCGGGCCATGGCCGGGGGGCTGTCTTATGCCCGCAGCCAGTTCAACCGGGCCACCCAGGCGCGGCGCCAGCCGGGCTCGGCGTTCAAGCCCTTCGTCTATCTGGCCGCCATCGAGGCCGGCTTGTCGCCCTGGAGCGTGCGCAAGGATGCGCCGGTGGCCATTGGCGACTGGCAGCCGCAGAACTATTCGG
>JALWUB010000169.1 GCA_026993275.1 Robiginitomaculum sp.
ACGAGGCAGGGACATCAGGGCGCATGACGGACGCGATCGAGATTGTCGAAGTCGGGCCGCGCGATGGCCTGCAAAACGACCCGGCCTTGCTGGACACCGCCGTCAAGCTGGAATTTATCGACCGGCTCATCGATGCCGGGGTGCGGCGCATGGAAGCGGCCAGTTTCGTGCACCCCAAACTGGTTCCGGCCATGGCCGATGCCGAGGCCGTGATGGCCGCGGTGCCGCGCGGTCGCGGCGTGCGCTATATCGGCCTGGCGCTGAACGAGCGCGGTCTGCGCCGGGCGCTGGCGGCGGGCTGTGACGAAATCAATTATGTGATGGTGGCCAGCGAGGGCTTTGGCCTGCGCAACCAGAAGGCCACGCCGGAGCAAAGCGCCGCGCTTTTCGAGCGCATTGCCATCCTTGCCCATGACGAGGGTGTGCCGGTGGCAGCAACCATATCGGTGGCCTTTGGCGATCCTTTCGATGGCGAAGTGCCCGTCTCCCGGCTGGCGCAGCTGTGCCGCCGTGCTGCCGCCGCCGGGGCCTGCGAAATCGCTCTGGGCGACACCATTGGCGTGGCCGATCCGTGGGACGTGCGCAGACGCCTGGCGGCGGTGCGTGCCGCTGCGCCGGATGTGCCGCTGCGGGTGCACTTTCACAACACCCGCAACACCGCCATGGCCAATATCCATGCCGCCATCGAAGAGGGCGTGCGCATTATCGATGCCTCCTGCGGCGGCATAGGCGGGTGCCCCTTCGCTCCGGCAGCGACAGGCAATGTGCCCACGGAGGACGTGGTTTACATGCTGCAGCGCGGCGGTTTCGAAACCGGCATTGACCTGGGCAAGATGATCGAAACGGCGCACTGGCTGGAGGGTGTTCTCGGCCATGCCGTGCCGTCCCTGCTGTCCAGGGCCGGGCCGTTTCCATCCCGCCGCGAAGCGCGGGTTTAACCCAGCAAATTGCGCAGGCTGATCAGCACGGAGCGGGTCATCACGGCCATCACCACCGGGATGGCGAGGAGCAGCGCCCCCAGTTTTTCCAGGGGCGAGTGTGCAAAGCGGTAATAGTAGCGCGCCAGCCCCTTGGCCTTGTGCCAGTCCACCACCAGGCGGTGAACACTGCTGGTGGAGCCATGGTGCACGGCTTCGGCATCGGGCACGAACACCGCCTGGCCACCGGCCTTGCGCACCCGGCGGCACAAATCCAGATCTTCCACATGCAGGAAATAGCCCTCGTCATAGCCGCCCAGGCGCTCGAAATCTTCTCGTGCGATCAGCAGGCAGGCGCCGCTGACGGAGTGCACGGCAACAGGGCCGTCAGGCAGAGGCTGTTTCTCCTGGTGCATGTTGGTGAACACGGGATGCAGCCTCTCCAGACGGCTCAGCCCCGTCATGCTGACCAGGGCTGCCCATGGCGTCAGGCGGCCGCGGCGGGAGCCGCGCTGCTCGCTGCCATCCGTATTCAGCAGCCGCGCCCCGGCAACGGAGCCTTCGGGGGCTTCGGCGAGGGCGCGGTGCAGCGCTTCCAGCGCGCCGTCCTGCAATACGGCATCGGGATTGAGAAACAGCAAGTGCGTGCCCTTGCTGGCGCGCGCCCCGGCATTGCAGGCGCGTGCGAAGCCGATATTGCCATGGCCCCGGATGATGGTGATGGCAT
>JALWUB010000170.1 GCA_026993275.1 Robiginitomaculum sp.
GGCGCGTTTTGTTGCACAAAACTATGATCAATTGCCCAAGCCCCTGCGCCGCTATGCGGCAGGCCCGGTGTGGCGCAATGAAAAACCCGGGCCCGGCAGATTTCGCGAATTCATCCAGATTGATGCCGACACGGTGGGCGCGCCGGGTCCGGCGGCAGATGCCGAAATGGTCATGCTCGCCGCCGAGGTCATGGCCGCGGCCGGTTTGCAGCACAGCGAATATGTCATTCGCATCAACAACCGCAAACTGCTGGAGGCGGTGCTGGCGGGCATTGGCGTGCCCGATACCGAGGCGGGCGCGGTGCAGCGGCTGCGCATCCTGCGCGCCATCGACAAGCTGGACCGGCTCGGCGAAGAGGCGGTGGCGCTGCTTCTGGGCCCGGGGCGCAAGGACGCCTCGGGTGATTTCACGCAAGGCGCCGGGCTGGACGCAAAGGGCATTGCCGCAGTGCTGGCCTTCACGCGCGCGGGGGCGGACAGCATGGACGCCAGCCTGGCGGCGCTGGCGCCGCTGATGGGCCGCTCGGGCATTGGCGCCGAGGGCATGGAAGAGCTGCGGGCCATTGCCGGGCTGGTGGCCGCCGCCGGTTATGATGATGGCCGTGCCGTCATCGACCCCTCGATCGTGCGCGGGCTCGGCTATTATACCGGGCCGGTGTTCGAGGCCGACTTGCGCCTTGAAACCCTCAATGACAAGGGCCAGCCGGTGCGCTTTGGCTCGGCGGGCGGCGGCGGGCGCTATGATGACCTGGTGGCGCGGTTTCGCGGCCAGACAGTCCCGGCCACCGGCTTTTCCTTTGGCGTGTCGCGTTTTGCCGCGGCGCTGGCCTCGCGCGGCAGGCTGGGGGCCGCGGTGCGCGCCCCGGTGGTGGTGCTGGCACTGGAGCCCGGGCAGATGGAAAGCTATTTCGCCATGGCGCGGGAATTGCGCGAAAACGGCATGGCCGCGGAAGTCTATATGGGCGGCTCGGGCATGCGCGCACAGATGAAATACGCCGACAGGCGCGGCGCGCCGGCGGTGGTCATTGCTGGTGAGGACGAGCGCGCCAAAGGCGCGGTCACCGTCAAGAACCTTGTGCTCGGGCAAAAACTGTCGGAAGAAATCGCCGACAACCGGCAGTGGCGCGAAGGCCGCCCGGCGCAGGTCACCGGTCCGCGCTCGGAACTGGTGGCGATGGTGCGCAATGCGCTTGAGAGCGGCGAAACGGGCTGAAAGGCCGCGCCTGGCTTGACTCCCGGCGCCGTCCCCGCCAAAGTCATGGTCACGCAGGGCGCCCAGGCGCACTGCATGGCGTTTTCGGGGAGGAAACGCCCCTCATCGACCGACCTTCAACAGGGCTGGCGCTGACGGCGCCGGCCCTCTTTTTGCGCCAGGACGCCGTTCAATCATGGCAAATGGCGGATGGGGAGGGATTCGAACCCCCGAGACGGTTTCCCGCCTGCCGGTTTTCAAGACCGGTGCCTTCAACCACTCGGCCACCCATCCGCGTGGGCGCAGGGCTAGCAAGAGCGGCGCGCATCGGCAAGGCGGCGCGGTGCAATCGGCCGCTCTAAAATCTGGTCATGCTTCGCTAACCATGGCGTTTAACCGTGTATTCAGCGTCGCCGGTTATGGTGCCTGCATGACACAGCCGGAGCAACCGG
>JALWUB010000171.1 GCA_026993275.1 Robiginitomaculum sp.
GCCCTTGCTGGCGCGCGCCCCGGCATTGCAGGCGCGTGCGAAGCCGATATTGCCATGGCCCCGGATGATGGTGATGGCATCATCGGCTTGCGCGCACGCGTCCATCCAGGCTTGCGTGCGGGTATCATTGCCATTGTCGACAATGACAATGTCGCTGGTCAGTGCGCTGCGCCGCGCCGCCCTGACGCAGTCTTTCAGGACCGGGCCGGTGCGATAGCTGACAATGATGACGCTGGTGCTGGGGTTCATGGGCTGTTTCCGGGTTTCCGGCCAACCAGGACACACAAGGCCGCGACCCAGGCGGCGCTGGCCCACAGCCATTCCTGCCAGGCCCCATAGGTGATGGAGAAGAACACCAGGAAGGCGGCGGCGCTGCTGGCCATGGCCGCGCCCTGCAGCCGCGTCAGGCCGCGCATCCCGGCCAGCCGCAGGCCAAACAGCAAGATTGCCGCGGCCAGGATCAGGGCGCCGATCAGGCCGGTTTCCAGCCACACCTGCAGGCCGAAATCATGCGGGTGGATGGCGATATAATTGAGTTTGTAGCCATGCAATTGAAACACATCATGGGTGAAGGTGCGTGACGCATCCAGCCCCCAGCCAATGAGTGGCCGCAGGCCGATCTGTTCGCCGGCATAGGGCCACATCTTGACCCGCCAGGCCCAGGAGAAGGGCAGGGCTTTTCCATCCAGCGGCGCCACCAGGTGCGGCAGCAGCAGGGGCGCCAGCAACAGCATCACCAGATAGGCCAGGGTCATCAGCAAGATGGCGGTGCGCGGCCAGCGATAGCCAATGGCAAACACCAGCCCGGCCGCGCAAAGCGCAATGAGCCCGGCCACCAGGTGAAACTGCCAGGAGATGATGGCGGCGGCGGCAACCAGCAGGCCCGCAGCGCCATAACCGCGCCAGCCCGGCACCAGCTTGACCCACAGCGCCGCCAGCGGCGGCAGGGCCATGATGATGGCGCTGATGCCGCGGGTGGAATCGCGCAAGTAATCGGCACGCGGCTCGCCAGCGGGAAAAAAATGAGAAATCACGCCGGTAAAGCCCTCAAACAGATAGGGCAGGGCCATGAGCGAGCCGCTCACCAGCGCGCTCAGCATGACGATGCGGCGCGCCTTGCCGCGCAAGGTCCAGACGGCATAGGGAAAGAGCGGGTAGACGAAGGCGCCGGCGGCCATCACCACCGCCTGCCTGGCGCTGCCATAGGGCGACCAGAGCGTGCTCAGCCAGGCCCAGGCGATGAACATCAAGAAGACGGAAAAGGACAGATCAAGCGGGAACAGCCGTTGCAAACGGCGCCATGGCGGCAGCGAAACCAATACGGCAATGGCCACGCCCAGGGCCACGCCCTGGGCCCCGGCCATGACGAAGAAGGCGATCAGCGCAAAGCCAAAGGCCGCCGCCAGCGGCCGCCGCCAGCCCTGTTCTGGTGCGTTGCTCCACATTCAGGCCCGCTTCATGTCTGGGGGTGCGGCCTTGTCCAGAAGCAGGGTTTGCACGTCTTCGAGGGCCATGACCTGCTGGTGCTTGCCGCCTTCGCCCAGAAAGCGCAGCGCCAGCGTGCCCTCCTCGCATTCGCGCCGCCCGGCCACGGCAATCACCGGCACCTTGGCGTGGGAATGCTCGCGCACCTTGTAGCTGAT
>JALWUB010000172.1 GCA_026993275.1 Robiginitomaculum sp.
CTTTTCGGGAAGTGCTCTAAGCCGGGATCGGCTTGACAAATTTCAGCAGGAATCTGTCGGTCTTGCGGCGCACCTTGGGGTCGAACACCATGAGGCTGTGGTCATCCTCCGGATTGGCCAGCACGTCGCTTTGCGCCGCGAGAACAAACCCGGCCTCTTGCGCCAGCTGTTTGACAATGGCCGGGTCGATGCGGTGGGTCTTGCCGCCCGTGCTGGACGGTGCGCCCGCGGCGGCGGCATGGTCGAGCACGACCAGGGTCCCGCCGGGCTTCAGCACCCGGAATATGTCTGCAAAACTGGCCTTGGGATCGCCCAGGGGGCCGCTGTCCCTGGGGACGTAGAACAGCTCGTGCGGGCCAAGAAACCAGGTCACCACATCCACCGATGCATCCGGCGCATCCAGATGGTCAAACGGGCTCCTGGAGAGGCGCACATTGCCAAGGCGGCCATTGGCCAGGCGCGCGGCGACACGCTCGCCCAGAAATTTGTCAAAGGCGGCCGGGTTTTGCATGATGACCTGGCCCTTGGGCCCGACCATGCGGGACAGAAGCTCGGTGTAATAACCGCTGCCGGCCTCCATTTCCAGCACTGTCATGCCCGGCGCGATGCCGGCAAAGGCGAGCACCGCCGCGGGCTTGCGCGCAGCATCGTCGGCACGGTCCTTTTCCGGCCGCGCCGGGTCGGCCACCGCTGCCTGGGCCAGGGCGGCATAATCCGGCGCTGGCTTTTGTGCAGACGCCGGGGCCGCAGGCGGGGTTCTGGATGCCCTCTTGTCCCCGTCAGGAGAGCAGGCGGCGAGAACCGCGCCGGCAAGGAGAATGCTGGCCAGTGTGTGCTGTATGGTCATGCCGGTCCCCGTGTATCGTTTCTGTCTGGCTGGACTTGGCCGCCAGTGTAATGCCAAGGCGCAGGCAGCGGCAAGCCTGCCAGAGATTGCTTTTTGGCAATCTGGTTTCTGCCTTCGCGCTGCCGCTTTGACTTTTCCAGGCCTGGCCATTGCGATATAGAGCGCGACTGGATGCAAGTGGAATGACGCAATGAGCGCATGGTCTCCGTCAAGCTGGCGCGCAAAGCCGGCCCGGCATATCCCGGATGATTATCCGGACCCGGCCGCCCTGGCCGCGGTGGAAGAGCGCCTGAGCGCTGCGGCGCCGCTGGTGTTTGCCGGTGAGGCGCGCGCGCTGAAGGCCGAACTGGCCGAGGCTGCGGCGGGCCGCGCCTTTGTGCTGCAGGGCGGCGACTGCGCCGAAAGCTTTGCCGAGTTTTCCGCCGATGGCGTGCGCGACATGTTCCGGGTGCTGATGCAGATGGCGGTGGTGCTGACCTTTGCCGGGGCGCGCCCGGTGGTCAAGCTGGGGCGCATTGCCGGGCAGTTTGCCAAGCCGCGCTCCTCGCCCACCGAAACCCGCGATGGCGTCACCCTGCCCAGCTATCGCGGCGACAACATCAACGCCATGGCGTTCACGCCCGAGGCCCGCACCCCGGACCCGGAACGGCTGATGCGCGCCTATCACCAGTCGGCGGCGACGCTGAACCTGCTGCGTGCCTTTGCCAGCGGCGGTTATGCGCATCTGGGCAATGTGCACCAGTGGACGCTGGGCTTTGTCAACCGCAGCCCCGCCGGGGCGCGCTATCGCCACATC
>JALWUB010000173.1 GCA_026993275.1 Robiginitomaculum sp.
GGCCGTCAAGAGGGACGCGGCGAAAACGCCAGGGGCGCAGGCGGTGTTGCGGGCGCTGCTGCCGCCGCTTCTGCTGATCATTGCCGTGCTCGGCTCGATCCTGGGCGGCCTGGCCGATGTCACCGAGGCCTCGGGCGTGGGCGCGCTGGGGGCGCTGTTTCTGGCCGGCATGCGCCTGGGCGGCCCGGCGGGGGCGAAGCCTGACCGGGGCGCCCTGTGGGGGCTCGCCGGGGCGGCGGCGTTTCTTGCACTGATCGGGCTGGCGATGAGCATGGATTTGCGTCTGGGCCGCGATTCGGTCAGCACTCTGGAACGCGCCGGGCAGGTGCTGGCCCTGGCCCTGTTCCTGCCGGCCCTGGCGGGCACCGGCATGGCCCTGTGGCGGCTGATGCGCGCACGGGTGTTGCAGCCGGTGATGCGCTCGACGGCGCAGATCAGCGCCATGGTGTTTGTCATCCTGATCGGCGCGACCCTGTTCAGCCTGGTGTTTCGCGGCCTCGGCGGCGATGTCACGGTTGAACACTTTCTGCAGGCGGGCGGCGGCGGGCCCGTGCGCGCCATGGTGCTGGTCATGGCGGTGATGTTCATTCTCGGCTTTTTCCTGGATTTTATCGAGATTACCTTTGTCGTCGTCCCCATTGTCGGGCCAATTTTGCTGGGCATGGGGCTGGACCCGGTCTGGCTGGGGGTGATGATGGCCATCAACCTGCAGACCAGCTTCCTGACCCCGCCCTTCGGCTTTGCCCTGTTTTATCTGCGCGGCGTGGCGCCCGAGGGCGTGACCACGGCACATATCTATCGCGGCGCCATGCCCTTTGTCGCCATCCAGATCCTGGTGATGGTGCTGGTGGCGCTGTTCCCGTCGCTGGCGACGGCCTTGCCGCACTGGATTTACGGCTGAGCGTGCGCCCTTACACCGGCGGAAGATCCGGGAAGAAGCGGGCCCGCATGCGCTTGCAATAGGCCACGAGATTGTCATGCGTCAGCGCGGCGCGCTGCAGCGGCGTGTCGAATGGCGCATCAATGATGGCGCTGAGCTGGCCATAGAGCGCAGCATCGACGGCCTTGGGCTCGGCGCCAAAAGCAAAGTCGCGTTTTCCGAGAAAATCCGCGATGGCCTTCAGGTCTTCGGCGCCAAGCGCATAAACGGTGTCGCGGTCATGACGGCCGAGACCGTGCCCGTGCAATGCGGCGCGCAGACGCTTGCGGGCGACCCTGGGCACGATGACGCGCAGGGGAAATGGCAGATCGCCAAAAAATATCGGCTTGATGACGTTCCAGTGTTCATCCTCGAGCCAGCGGCTATAGACCAGCGCCCAGTATAAATGCTCGTCCGCCAGACGTGTGAAGGCAACGCCCTCGGCGCGTTCACGCGGGCCAAGGCCGGCGTTGAAATCGATTCCGTAATGCTGTTCGAGATAATGCTGAATGCGGCCGGAATCGCCCAGGAAATGCCCCTCATCCTCGATATAGGGGATTTTCCCGGTCGGGCCATTGGCCGGATTGCCCTCGATCCTGACCGTGTATGGCAGGCCGGACATTTTCAGCAGGACTTCCAGCTTGATGCAGAACGGACTTGGATTGGCGCAGCCAAATTGCGGCGGCGGCTGATAGAGGGTGATCATGCTTGCACTCCCGGAATC
>JALWUB010000174.1 GCA_026993275.1 Robiginitomaculum sp.
GACCATGACAAAGCCGGAAATGGCAAAGAACAGGTCAACCCCGGAAAGCCCGGTGCTGAAATTCTGCCCAGGATCCGGTCGCCTGCATATTTGCCCTCGACGCTTGCCAGATGCGCCAGCACCACCGCCAGCACGGCAATGCCGCGCAGGGCCTGGATGTTGTCAAGACGGCGCAAATGCGGGATGGAGTGCATGGCCCCGCTTAGCGGGATTTGACCCGGGCTGACAAGAGCCGCCAGAGGAGGACGCCAGAGCATGAGCGCATATCTGTTTGCACTGCCGCCCGTTACCGCGCTGGCGGTGCAGGGCGAATCGCGGCGTTTCCCCGTGCGGCGGGTGTTTTGCGCCGGGCGCAATTATGCAGATCACATCGTCGAAATGGGCGGCGCGCCCGATGCCGCCCCGCCGGTATTTTTTGAAAAGCCGCCCAGCGCCCTGGTCTGCGGCAATGCCGATGTGCCCTGGCCGCGCGCCACCGCGAATCTGCATCACGAGGCCGAACTGGTGCTGGCCCTGGGCCGGCCCTTGTGCGCGGCCAGCGAAGAGGAGGCCGCAGCAGCGGTGTTCGGCCTGGCCACAGGCGTGGACCTGACCCGGCGCGACCTGCAGGCCGAAGCCAAACGGCGCGGCGGCCCCTGGACCGCGGCCAAGGCATTTGACGCGAGTGCGCCGATCAGCGCCATCCGTCCGCTGCAGGCCCCGGTGCAGCACCTCAGCGGCCCGGTCTGGCTGGATGTCAACGATCAGCGCCGCCAGCACGGTGATCTGGCGCAAATGCTGTGGCAGCCGCCCCGCCTGCTTGCCCATCTGAGCAGCCTGTTTGATTTGCACCCCGGCGATCTGGTGTTTACCGGCACTCCGGCGGGTGTTGGCCCCTTGCAGCGCGGCGATCATGTGGCCGCCGGGGCAGCGGGCGCGCCGGCGTTGCATTTCAGGATCGTGTAGAACTAGCCTCAGGCGTCTTCCTGCCGGGCAAGGAACACCCTGTGATTGAGCGCCTGCGCCTCTTTTTCCAGCAAGAAGGCATCATCCTCGGGATAGTATTTGGCCCTGGCCGCATCCTGTCCGGCAAAGGCCTTCACCGCCTCCACGGATTCCCAGACGGTGACCAGCAGGAAATGGGCGATATCGCCTTCGTCGCGGCGGCTGAAAAACAGTTGCCGCAAGCCACCGGCCGAAGCGTAATCAGGCGCGGCGCGCTGCTTCAGGAACTCTTCATAGGCATCGGCGTCTTCCAGCCGCGTGCGGCCATGCCAGGTTCTGAGAATCATGCGTGAACTCCCGCTGTGAGGGGGGCTGGGTCAGGCGTGCAGCAGGTAGATACCCAGATTGCCCGCAAACAGCAATGCCGCCACCAGCAGCACCCAGCGGGCGGGCTGTTTTTTGGGGGCGCAACTGTCATGGCCACAGCCTTGCGTGCCGCAATCGCGCCGGGCGCTGATCACTTGTGCCAGCACACCCGCCAGCAGGGCGGCGGCGGAAAACAGCAAGAGCGGCAGCTCGAAACGGTGCATGAAGCCATGAATGCTGCCCACCCACGGGGCCGTTGCCGTCAGCGTGCCGGCCCCGGCCAGCAGGGCGATGATGTTCATCACCGCAGGCAGGCCGCAGCAAAACACATGGCTGAACAGCACCGCGAT
>JALWUB010000175.1 GCA_026993275.1 Robiginitomaculum sp.
TGCGCCACGTCATTCCTGGACAGGTCCGGCTCTCCGATCTCGCGATAGGCGAGGCCGTCGGTCATGGTCAGCCATTGCCGCCAGGTGATGCGCGCCCGCGGATCCTCCGCAGGCCAGGGGCCGGGCATGGGCGCATCAATGCTCTTGATCCAGCCCAGCTTGACGGCCCGCCCCACCAGGGCCGAGGTGAAGGACTTGGCCATGGACCAGCTGATCTGCTTTGTCTGCGGGGTAAAGCCATCCCGGTAGCGTTCGGCCACCAGCTTGCCCTTGTGAATGATGACAATGGCACGGCTTTCGCCCATGGGATCGGCCAGCGTGCGGCCCATGGCATCATCCAGCAGGGCATTGACCGCCCTGGCCGCATGGGCGGGCAGTGGCGCCTGCGCCCAGGCGCGGCCCGGGTAGGCCAGCCCCTCCGGCTGTGGAGGCAAGGGCACCAGCGCTTGCGCCAGGGCCGGACCGGCCAGCATGAACAGGGCTGCACCAAGGGCCGCTGCCATGGACTTGATCCGCATGCTCGTCTCCTTCTATGCTTCTGCTACTCTAAAGGAGAGCCATGAAGCCCGTCAAAGCCCTGATTGCGCTGGCTGCTGTCGCCCTGATCGTTCTGGCCGTCTGGCACTTCGTCCTGCGCGGCCAGGTATCTTACGCGCGGCTGGCCAGCGCCTATGCCGCCAAGCAGGTGTGCTCGTGCCGCTTTATTGGCGAACGGCCCCTGCAAAGCTGCATGAAGGATTTTACCGCTGACATCAGCGCGCTTAGCATTCGCGAGGACGGCAAGCGCATCATCGCCCGGGCGCCCTTTGGCATGGCCCGGGCCAGCGCCGCCTACTCCCCGGTGATGGGCTGCGTTCTCGAAAAACCCTGACAAACCCAGAGGCCACAAGGCCGGTATTTGATCGTCTTGTGTGTTTTCGCTGCAGTTTCAGCCGGCTAACCCCGCTGCATTAATCTCGCGTTTACGACGTAGTGGGAAATTCCTGCCTAGTGAGATGCGCAATGCAGCGCGTGACAGGCGGGAATGGCGTGAACGGGATTCTGAACACACTTGGACGTTTTGGCCCGATGCGGCTGGTCATCATTCTGGGTGTCACCATTGGTGTCACTCTTGCCCTGGTGTTGATGGCGTTTCGCATTGGCGAGGCAGACAAGGCCTTGCTCTATTCAGGGCTCGACCTGAAGGAAGCGGCGGAAATCACCGCCCGGCTCGACCAGATGGGCGTGCCCTATGACACTGGCGCGGGCGGTTCGACCATCCTGGTGCCGCGCAAGAAGGTGGAGAAGGTGCGCATGGCCCTGGCGGCGGACAATCTGCCGTCTTCCGGCTCCATGGGCTATGAAATTTTCGACAAGGCCAACGCCATGGGGCAGACCAGTTTTGCCCAGAACATGGCGCAATTGCGGGCTCTGCAGGGTGAACTGGAGCGCACCATCACCTCGCTTGACGGCGTCAGCGCCGCACGGGTGCTGCTGGTGCTGCCCAAACGGCGCCTGTTCGAGCGCGAGGCGGAAAAGGCCAAGGCCTCGGTGGTGGTGCGCTTGCAAAACAACGTCATTGGCGCCACCCAGACCCGGGCCATCCGCCAGCTGGTTGCCGCGGCGGTGCCGGGGCTGAAGGCCGGTGCCGTGACCGTCGCCGACGAGAGTGGCCGGGTGCTGGCCCACAGCGACGAGGACGGCGGCGCCGGAGACCTGGCCGCCGGGCAAAAGGCCATGTTCGAGGCCAGTCTGGCCAAGAAAATCAGGACCGTGCTCGGCTCCATTGCCGGCCCCGATGGCGTGCGCGTGCAGGTCAGTGCCGACCTTGACCTCGACAAGACCACCGAGCATGCCATTGTCTACGACCCGGACAAGAGGGTAATCGTTTCCAGCGAGACCTCGGAAGAAAGCACGAACCAGACCGAGGCCAGCGACAGTGGCGGTGTCAGCGTCGCCGCCAATGTTCCCGGCGGGGCATCCGATGCATCCGCGGCCGCGCCAAAGAGCAATGCCGCCAGCCTGCATTCGAACGAAGTGATCAATTACAGCAATTCCAAGACCGAGCGCACCACCATCCGCGCCGGCGGCACCGTGCGCCGCTTGTCCGTGGCGGTGGTGGTCGACGGCATAACCGGCGTCGATGACCAGGGCGCGCCCACCTATACGCCGCGCACGGCGGAACAGATGAAAACCATCGAGGCCCTGGTCAAGACCGCGATCGGCTTTGATGCAAGCCGCGGCGACCAGGTCACGGTTTCCAATGTCCGCTTCTCGCGCCCGCCGCCCATTGGCCCGGGTCCCAAGCCGGGCATGTTCTCGTTTGACAAGAATGACATCATGCGGACCATCGAGTTGCTGATCCTGGCAATCGTTTCCATCGCCATGATGATTTTCATCATCAAGCCCCTGCTTGGCGGCCTTGCCGGTGGTGGCGGCGCCATGCCGGCGCTGGCCGTGGGCGGTGACCAGGCAGCGCTGGCGCCGCCGCCCATTCCGGGTGCCGCGCCTGCGCCGGGCGCAGTCGCTGCTCCGGGCTCAGCTGAAGCCTTGCCTGCGCCCGGCGCAAACGGCGAGATTGAAGGCGGTATCGACGTCGCCAAGATCCAGGGCCAGGTCAAGGCCTCCTCGGTCAACAAGGTCGCCGAAATCGTTGCATCGCACCCGGATGAGTCCATCTCCATCCTGCGCACCTGGCTGCACGAGGACTGAGCCATGGCCCGCACATCCTCCAAACGCCCTGTTGTTGACGACATCACCAAACTGTCCGGTGCCGACAAGGCCGCGGTGATTCTGCTGGCGCTTGGCGAGGAGCACCATCAGCTTTGGGAGATGATGGACGAGGAGGAAATCAAGGAAGTCTCCCAGGCCATGTCCAATCTGGGCAATGTCACCGCGTCGGCCGTGGAAAAGCTGATTGTCGAGTTTGTCAGCCAGATGTCCTCCACCGGGGCCATCATGGGCTCTTATGACGCCACCCAGCGCCTGCTCTCCCGTTTCCTGCCCGAGGAAAAGGTCGAGGCCATGATGGAGGAAATCCGCGGTCCGGCCGGGCGCACCATGTGGGACAAGCTGGGCAATGTGAATGAGGGCGTGCTGGCCAACTATCTGAAAAATGAATACCCGCAAACCGTCGCCGTGGTGCTCTCCAAGATCAAGGCCGATCACGCTGCGCGGGTGCTCACAGCCCTGCCGGATGACTTTTCGCTCGAAGTGGTGATGCGCATGCTGCGCATGGAGCCGGTGCAGCGCGATATCATGGACGAGATCGAGGCCACCTTGCGGCGTGAATTCATGTCCAATCTGGCGCGCACCAACAAGCGCGACAGCCACGAAATGATGGCGGAAATCTTCAACAATTTCGACCGCCAGACCGAGAACCGCTTTCTGGCAGCGCTGGAAGAACGCAATCGCGAGGCGTCCGAGCGCATCCGCTCGCTGATGTTCGTGTTCGAGGACTTGCAAAAACTGGATCCCGGCGGCGTCCAGACGCTGCTGCGCAATGTCGACAAGGCGCAACTGGCCCTGGCCATGAAAGGCGCGTCGGAAGCGCTGCGTGATCTGTTTTTCTCGAACATGTCGGAACGGGCTGCAAAAATCCTGCGCGAAGACATGGCGGCCATGGGGCCGGTGCGTCTGAAGGATGTCGAGGAAGCCCAGCAAATGATGGTCAACATGGCCAAGGACCTGGCCGCCAAGGGCGAGATCATGCTCGCCGATGGCGGCGCCGAAGACGAGTTGATTTACTGATATGGCCGCCAATACCGCAACCCCTTTCAATGTCGAGACCGAGTTCGCCGCCGATGGCCGGGTGCTGCGCGAGGGCACTTCATGGCGGCTGACCTTCACCCGCGAGGAAATGCAGGCGGAGTGCGAGAAGGCTTATGCAAAAGGCCGGGACGACGCCATGGCGCAGGCGGCACAAACCGCCGCGGCGCATTTGCAGACCCTGGCCGAAAACAGTGCCGCCATCTTGCAGACCCTGAACGAGGAAAGCCGGACCTGCCGCGCCCAGGCCATGGAACTGGTTCTGGTGGCGGCGCGCAAGATTGCCGGCACCGCGCTTGAGCGTTATCCGGAAGAGCGCGTGCATGAATGCATCAGTGCGCTGCTGCCGGATCTGCGCGGCCAGGCGCGGCTGGTGGTCAAGTGCTCGGCGGCGATCCTGCCCGAGCAGATCAAGGCCTTGCAGCAAATGGCAGAGGATCAGGGTTTTGACGGCGCGCTGGTGATCCGCCAAAGCGAGGATACCGCGCCCGGCGATGTCACGCTGGAATGGGCGCAAGGCGAAATCTGCGTTGACACCAGCCGCATTGCCGACAAGGTCGAAGACGCCGTGCGGCACTGGCTTGCCGCCACCGACGCCCGCGAAGCCCAGGGCGATCTCTTTACACCGCCACATCACCCAGACGAGGAAAGCTAGGCCATGCCAGATCAAGATCCGGACATCAATTTGGAAGACTTTGAAGCCGACGCTGAAAAGCCGGTTGATATTGATGCGCAGGATGCCGATACGGCATCAGCGCCGCCCGCAAGAATTGCCGATGACGAGCCGGTTTCCGCGGCCGAACTGGCGCCGGTCTATGATGTGCCGGTGCGCATATCCGCGGTCTTGGGCAAAAGCGTGATCGATGTGCATGAATTGCTGTCTCTGGGCCGCGGCTCGGTTCTGGAACTGGACCGGAAAATCGGCGAAGCCATTGATATCTATGTCAATAACCGCATCGTTGCGCGCGGCGAGATTGTCATTGTGGACGAGCAGCTGGGCATCACCATGACAGAAATCATCAAGGATGACGGCAATGCCGGCTGAGGCGGCAGCACCGGGAAAAGGAGAGTGAAATGCGGGTTTTGATTATTGGCACACTTGGCGGCCAGCTTGGCGAAGCCACCCGGATCGCCATGAAAACAGGCGCCAAGGTTGCGCATGTTGACAGTCTTGAAGCGGCCATGAAGGCCTTGCGGGCCGGCCAGGGGGCGGACCTGCTGATGGCCGACTTGCAAATCGACATTGCCGCCTTGTCGGCGGCGCTCAAGTCAGAGCGGATTCATGTCCCGATTGTTGCCTGCGGCGTGCGCACGACGCCAGAGAGCGCGGCGGCGGCAATTCGCGCCGGGGCGCGCGAATTCATTCCATTGCCGCCGGATACAGACCTGATCGCGGCGGTTCTGGCGGCGGTTGCCGATGACGAGCGGCCAATGATTGCCCGCGATCCCGCCATCCGCAAGGTGGTGGCGCTGGCCGAACAGGTTGCGCCATCGAATGCGTCGATCCTGATCACCGGGGAATCCGGATCGGGCAAGGAAGTGATGGCCCGCTTTGTGCACCAGCACTCCAAGCGCGCCGACAAGCCTTTCATCAGCATCAATTGCGCCGCCATTCCGGAAAATCTTCTGGAATCCGAACTGTTCGGCCATGAAAAGGGCGCCTTTACCGGTGCGGTGGCGCGGCGCATCGGCAAGTTCGAGGAAGCCGATGGCGGCACCTTGCTGCTTGACGAAATTTCCGAAATGGACGCACGCCTGCAGGCCAAGCTGCTGCGCGCCTTGCAGGAACGGGTGATTGACAGGGTTGGCGGGAGCCGTCCGGTCAAGGTGGATATCCGGATTCTGGCAACCTCCAACCGCGACCTGGAGAAGGCCGTGCGCGAGGGCACATTCCGCGAAGACCTGCTGTTCCGCCTCAATGTGGTCAATCTCAGACTGCCGCCGCTGCGCGAGCGCCCCGGCGATATCGCCGCCCTGGCCGATCATTTCAGTGCCTATTATGCCGCAGCCAATGGCGTCAGGGTCCGGCCGATTTCCGAAGCGGCGCGCCATGTGCTGCTCAACCGCCCCTGGCCGGGCAATGTGCGCGAACTGGAAAATGCCATCCACCGGGCCGTGCTGCTGGCCGATGGCGATGAAATCGGACCCGAAGCCCTGCGCGCCCCCGATGGCACCATGCTGTCCGAAGCGCCCGCCCCCGGCGCCGCAGACAAGGCCGCCGCGGCCGCGCGCACCACCACCCGCGCCATGGTCGGCCAGACGGTGGCGCAAATGGAGCAGGACCTGATCCTCGACACCCTGGGTCATTGCCTGGGCAACCGCACCCACGCGGCCAACATTCTGGGCATTTCCATCCGCACACTGCGCAACAAGCTCAAGATCTATGCCGGCAATGGCGTGCCGGTGCCGCTGCCAGGCGAATCCCATGCCGGCAGTGGCAGTGCCCCGGCCTGAGGCCCGCTCATGAGACAGGACAGCCGCCATGAGTGAAACCTCAGCCAGCGCCGCCGCAACAGGCTTTGACGGCCGCAAACTCGCCAAGGCGCTGCTGCGTGGCGATGTCGCGCTGGCGGTGGGCATTGTCGCCATTTTGCTGATGCTGATCCTGCCTATGCCGAAATGGCTGCTGGATATTGCGCTTTCGGTATCCATCTCGTTTTCGGTGCTGGTGCTGATGACGGCGCTGTTCATCCGCAAGCCGCTGGAATTTTCCACCTTTCCGGCGGTGTTGCTGATCGCTACCATGCTGCGGCTGGGGCTCAATCTGGCCTCGACCCGGCTGATCCTCTCCGATGGATCGCGCGGGCCCGATGCCGCCGGGCAGATCATCCGCGCCTTTGGCGCCTTCATCACCCAGGGCAATTATGTCATCGGCATCATTGTCTTCATCATTCTGGTGATCGTCAATTTTGTCGTCATCACCAAGGGCTCGGGGCGGATTGCCGAAGTGGCGGCGCGCTTCTCGCTCGATGCCATGCCCGGCAAGCAGATGGCCATTGATGCGGACCTGAGTTCGGGCCTGCTGAAAGAGGACGAGGCGCGCCAGAAACGCAAG
>JALWUB010000176.1 GCA_026993275.1 Robiginitomaculum sp.
AGGGGTTGATCTCGCGATTGATGCGCACAAAGCCGACAATGCCGGCCAGCAGGATCGCGGCCATCAGAAGATTGGCGGCGACGGAATTGCGCGCCCACCACTGGATGATGCCGTTCATTGCAGATGCTCTCCGCTTGCGGTCTTGCCCTCAGCCGTGCCCGCCGATGATGCGGTGCGCTCTATGGTCTGGATTTTCATGCCTTCCGACGGGGCGCGCACTGGCGAGGTGATGACCCGGTCCCTGGGGCTGATCCCGGCCAGCAGCACGGCGCGGTCGCGGTTCGACGAGGCGACCGAGACCTTGCGCATGTGCAGCGTGTTGTCGTCTTTGGCGACAAACACCATGTCATTGCTGCGCAAGGCGGCGCGCGGCACCACCAGGGCGTTTGGGATTTCGCGGCCCTGCACCCGCGCATCGACAAACAGCCCGACCGCCAGCGGCACGCCGTCATCGGCGCCCTGGCCGTAAGGGTCCCTGACCTCGACAAAGGCAAAGAGCAGGCGCGTGCGCGGATCAATGGCGCTGTCGGTGCGGGCAATGCGGCCGTGCCAGTGATGTTCGCGGCCGGCGACCATGGCCGAAAGGTCCACCGCCGGGCCCGGATGCGCCGCCGTTTCATGGAACGCCAGCGGCAGGCCCAGCTGGCCCAGCTCGGTGTCGGTCAGCGGCAGGCGCACCTCGACAATATTGGTGGCGAAAATCCGCCCCAGGCGCGCGCCGGGCGTGACATACTGGCCGATATCGGCGCCCTTGGTGCGCACCCGGCCGGTAAAGGGCGCGCGGATCACCGTGCGCGACAATTGCAACCGGGCATCATCAAGACTGGCCTTGGCCGCATCCAGCATGGCCCGCGCTTCGGCCAGTTGCGGCACCCGCAGGGTCAGCGGCGAGGCCTTGCCCTGGCCCAGTTCGGCCCAGTCCTTCCTGGCGATTGCCGCTTCGGCCTGTTCGCGCGCCAGGCGCTGCTCTGCCTGGGCCACCTGGGCCTCGGCCTGAATCACCCGCAATTGATAATCCTTCGGCTCGATGCGGATCAGCACATCGCCCTTTTTGAAAAACCCGCCTTCAATGAAGCTGGGCGAGACATGGACAATCTTGCCGCTGACCTGCGGCACCAGGTCGATCTCGGTGCGCGGCCGCACCTCGCCCTGGGTGAGGATGGACAGGTGCACGGTCTGGCGCTGCGGGCGGGCCACCAGAACCGGCACGGGCTTCAGGGCCTCGGCCTTTTTCTGCGGCTTGGGCTTGAGCGCGCCCATGATCATCACCCCGGCAATCCCGGCGATGATGACGAAAAGCGGCAGGCCAAGAACCAGGATGCGCCCGATCAGCAGTTTCACATTGCGGCGCTTGCGGCCGCCAGGCGGCGTGTCGTGGGTCATGGGGTTGTGTCCTCATCGGCAAGTGCAGCGGTTTTGACCGCTTGCGGTCTGGTTGTGCTGTCAAAGTCTCCGGCGATGGCCAGGTGCAGGCGCACGCGGTTGGCGACATGGGCCTTGCGCACGGCAATGAACTGGCTTTCGGCGCTGATGCGGCGGCGCTGGGCGTCCAGCAATTCGAATATCGTGCCGACGCCACGGCCATACTGGCGCAGCGCCAGCCTTTCCGCCTCGCGCGCCTCGCGGGTCGAAACCTGCAAGGCCGCTTCACGGCGCGCCAGATAGCGCTCGCCATCCAGCGCATCCTCGGTTTCGCGCCAGGCGCGCAACACCAGCGCCGCATAGGCGTGCAGCCGTTCGCGTTGTGCCGCGCGGTTCCGCTTCACCGCGGCCTTCAGCGCACCGCCGCGGAACACCGGCTGCGCCAGATTGCCAAGCAAAGAGCCAAACAGGGTATCAAGATCGAACAGGTCCTTTACCGCCGCCCCCCCGCTCGTGGCCGAGGAGCTGAAGGACAGGCGCGGCAACAAGGCCTTGCGGGCTTCGCGGGCGCGCACATGCGCCGCCTCCAGGCGCGCCTCGGCGGCGGCCAGGTCAGGGCGGCGGGCCAGCACATCAGCAGGCGTGCCAATACCGCGCAAGGGTCCAGGCACCGGCAATTGCGCCGCGGCGGCAATGGCGTTGGCCGGATAACGGCCAAGCAGCAATTCCAGCCGCCGCCCGGCATTGGCGCGCTGCTGTTCGCGCAGGGCGAGAGTCGCCTCGGCGCCAGCCTGCGCCGAGCGCGCCAGGCGCAGATCAAGCGACGACGACACCCCGCGCGCATAGCGCCGTTCGACCAGGCGCGTCGCGCGCTGGCGGGTTTGCAAATCATCCCGGGCCAGAACAATCTGTTGCGCCGCCTCGGTCAGGTCAAACCAGGCCAGCGCCGTCTGCGCGGCGATCGACAGCCGCGCCGCCGCATAATCGGCCTCGGCGGCCTTGAGATCCACCGCGCCAGCGCGGGCGCGGTCGGCCAGGCGGCCCCACAGATCCGCCTCCCAGCTGACACTGGCCTTCAGGCTGTAACTTTGGGCATCGGGTGCCTTCTGCACGAGGCTGTCAGAACCCAGCCCCGTCACATCCAGCGTGGGCAGGCGCGCTGCCCCGGATTCCGCCGCCAGCGCCCGGGCCTGGCTGATGCGCGCGGCACTGGCCAGCACATCATGATTGTGCGCCAGCGCCTCGGCGACCAGGGCATTCAGCCTGGCATCATCAAAATCCGCCAGCCAGTTGCGGTTCGGCGCAGCGCCAGAAGAGGACGGCGCCTGGCTCTCGCCCTGCCAGTGCGCCGGAGGCTGCAGGCCGGTCCCGCTCAGGCCTGGCCCATCCGCAGGCAGGCTGGCACAGCCGCTCAGCAGCACGGCGGCAACGGCGGCAACGGCGCCTGCAAAGGCAAAAGAGCGGCTCATGTTCATCCTGTCCCCGGTCCTCAATGCGGTTTCCAGCCTGACCCTATTTTCTACATCCTGAATGTCAATCATTTTTTATCGTATTTCAATAATTATTGCACGATTGTCATGAATTGCCCATCTGTCTGCAATCACCAAGCGCCTGACAGGCCGCACAGCCACCCGCGCCGTCCGCCCTGCGCATCCGGCAGGCGCTTGGGTTTGCCCGTAAGATGCGCTAGGACAGCCAATGGATGCACACAAGGGCACATTTTTGACGGGGGGCAAGGCTGGCATGAGCACACTCAGGGCCCGCGCCGCCGTGCTGGCCGCTGCCGCGGGCCCGCTGGGCCTGGCCGCGGCGGGGCTGGCGCCGCCCGGACCGGCCCTGGCCCTGGGCGCGGGGCTGGCGCTGGTCAGCTGGCTGCTTGTGCGCACAAAACCGGCGGCCCGGCCGCTTCCCGTGCCGCCGGACGGCAAGGCACTGCCGCGTGATCCGGCCCGGGACGCGCTGGAGCGGCTGCCGGTGCCGGTGCTGGTGATTGCTGCGCAGGAACGGGTGGTGTTTGCCAATGATGCCGCGCGCGCGCTATTTGGCGGCCATGAGCCCGGCGTGCTGCTGCCGGCCCTGATCCGCCATCCGCAAGCCCTTGCGGCGGTGCGCCGCGCCGCCAGCACCGGGCGCCAGCACGATGCGCGCTTTGCCATGGGGCGGCCGGACGA
The DNA here is from genome assembly GCA_026993275.1 of Robiginitomaculum sp. Classification (GTDB taxonomy): domain Bacteria; phylum Pseudomonadota; class Alphaproteobacteria; order Caulobacterales; family Maricaulaceae; genus Robiginitomaculum_B. The sequence continues at coordinate 3,534 of JALWUB010000176.1, forward strand.
GCGTTTCATGCGCCTTTTGGCCCTGCCCTTGCCGGACCGGCGCCTGCTGCTGATGTGTTCCGACGAAACCCAATTGCACCGGGCCGAGCATATGCGTGCGGGCTTTCTCGCCAATGCCAGCCACGAATTGCGCACACCGCTGGCCTCCTTGAGCGGCTATATCGACACCTTGCGCGGCCATGCGCGCAATGATGCGGCGGCGCAGGCGCGGTTTCTGGACATCATGGCCGGGCAGGCCGGGCGCATGGGGCGATTGATAGACGATCTGCTGTCGCTCAGCCGCATTGAAATGGACGAGCACTTGCCGCCCTCGGCCGTGGTCGATCTTGGCGCCGTCATTCGCGATGTGCGCGATGCGCTGCGCCCGATCGCCAAGGCCGACTCCGTGGTGCTCGACCTTGCCTTGCCTGAAGAACCGGTGGCCATCACCGGCGATCGCGATCAGGTCGTGCAAATGGTGCAGAACCTGGTGGACAATGCCATCAAGTACAGCGCCCCCGGCAGCCGTGTGCAGATCAGCCTGCGCTGCACCAGCACCGCCATGCAGGACAAGGCCCTGGGCGAAACGGCGCCGCGCCTGCATATCGTGACGGCACCGCGCACATCCGGCACGGCATGGGCCGTGCTGCAGGTGCGCGACAGCGGCCCGGGCATTGCCGCGGAGCATTTGCCGCGCCTTGGCGGGCGCTTTTACCGGGTCGAGGAGGGCAAGAGCGGCACCCGGACCGGCACTGGCCTGGGCCTGGCCATTGTCAAGCACATCGTCGCCCGCCACCAGGGCGGCCTGAGCGTAGAAAGCCTGCCCGGCACGGGCACCGTGTTCACCGTGGCGCTGGCGCAGGCGCCCGCCGGGCAAGGCTGAGGGGACGGCTCCCGTCTGCCTCAATGCCTCAAAACGGCTGCATTGCGGGGTGAAGCCTCTTTAGGCCCTTGCGGCCAGCATCGTTGACAGCGCAAACAGCACCGCGTGGGCGGTGTTCATGGCCGTGGGCAGCACAAGGCGGCCAAGCCCGGGGCTGAGCGCATAGACTGCGAAAATGGCGGCGAGCAGCAGTGCCGGTGAAAAGAGCGCCATGAGGCGCGGATAACGGCTCCGCCCGGACGCGATGTGCACGATCCAGATCAGCGAGACGAGCACGATGACAACGCGCAGCACGTTGACCAGCGGTTCATTCAGCGCCGCCAGGGTGTGCAGCAGGGCCGGATCGGCCCGGCCGCTGGCAATGGCCTGGACGGTGGCGCCCAGCATGGCGCGCTGGCCGATCCAGACCGCCCCCACCATGAAGCCATACCATCCCAGCGCCATGACCGCCCGTCCGGGCCATGCAGGCGTGCGGTTGAGCATGGCGCCCAGATGCCAATAGCCCGCCAGGTAGAGCGGCGCCGACAGGATGGCGAGAAAATGCCCGGCCTGCATGCGCGCAAACGGAATCTGCGCCATGAAGCCATAATCCGCATCGCCATAATGGCCGCCGGGCGAAAACTGCAACAGGAATTCGCCGGTGCCCACCAGCAGCGCCCCGGCCAGACCGAGAAGGCCGCTCAGCACCAAAAGCCGTTTGCCTGCCGCCCTGTCCCGGGGCATGGCCTGGTCCGGCGCCCGCCTCATTGGCCAATCTCCACCGTGTGGTCCATGGCCGGTGCGTCAATGGTATAATCGCGGCCATCCTGATACCGCACCCGCAGGGAGGCGATGCCGCTGGCCTTGCCAAGGCCGAAGATGAGAGTCTGGCCCTGGTCGGAGCCCAGCCCCTGGCTGTGGATGACCTGTTTGGTGAGCGTGCGGCCATCGTTCAGCTTCAATTGCACGATGGCATTGATGGAGGCGGTGCGGTTTGGCAGGCGCACCTTCAGCCAGTGATTGCTGCCGCCCTTGCTGACATAGGCAATTGCCGGGCCCGCGAGATTGGCCCACACCAGGTCCGGCCAGCCATCATTGTTGAAGTCGCTGACCAGTGGCGTGATGCCATAATGATTGTCCGTGGCGTGCGCCCTTTTCTCGACCGGGCGAAAGCGCGGCCCCCTGTACTGCTGCAACAGCTTGCCCGGATAGGTGGTCATCATGAAGGCGGGAAAGCGGGCATAATTCTGCGCGGCCAGCAGGTCCTCGGCGCCATCCAGATTCATGTCGGCGAACACGGTGCCCCAGCCAAAACCGTATCGCGCCGCGTGCACACGGCGGGCGGTGTCGGTGAAGTGCAATCCGCCATCATTGTGAAACAGCATGTAGTCGGGATTGAAGGGCTGGTCCTTGCGCAAATCGCCGCGCACGAGCGGCTCCGGAATGGTGTGGCCGACATTGGAAAAATACAGGTCGATGCGGCCGTCATTGTCATAATCGCCCGCACCCACACCCATGGGGTAGGAATAGACGGACGGGTTGGGGATGGGGGTGAAATGGCCCTTGCCGTCGCCGGCATACATTTCCACATGGCCCGTATCCTGGGCGATGACCAGATCACTGTCCCGGTCATTGTCGAGATCGGCAAACACGGCAGTGAACGTGTTGTGCTGCCGGTAAAGCCCCGCCTCGCGGGTGGCATCGCGCCAGTGATTTCCCCCCGTGTTGACGAACAGGGCCGAATAGCCGCCATAGGGCTTGTTGAAGATGGTCGTGCCCTCGACCAGCGCATTGCGGATATAGCCGGAGACATAGAGGTCCACCAGGCCATCGCCATTGACATCGCCCAGGGCAATGGACAGCGGCACGGTGTTGGCCTCCGGCATGGGGCCCAGAAAGCGCTGGCCATAGCCATCAGCGCGGCTTTCATACAGCCAGATTCCGCTTTCGCGGGCCACGAAGAGATCGTCGCGGCCATCGCCGTTCAGGTCGAGGCTGGCCGCGCCCATGCTGGCATCGCCTGCGCGCTTGGGCGGCAACAGGCCGGTGACGGGCACAAAGTCCCCGTTCCTGAAGGCAAACAGGCCATCGGCCTGGGCCTTGCCGCCCCCCAGGAACACCTCGTCAACGCCATCGCCGTCCACATCCAGCGCGGCCGAGGCCATGAAGGGCAGGGAGGCCTTCAGATCGGCCTTGTTCTCGAAGGGCAGATCAACACGGGCAAACCGCAAGCGTGTCTGCCCCTGCATCTCCCATTCCTGCTGCCACAGGCGCAGCCCCGCCAGTGGCAAAACCAGCACCACGACAGCCCAGCCAATGGCAACGGCAATCGCCGTGATGGCGCAAATGCGCAAGGTCAGTCGAAGACGTGCATGCATGCTTTCCCCTTCCCCGGGCAGATGTGAAACAGCACAGTCCCCA
>JALWUB010000177.1 GCA_026993275.1 Robiginitomaculum sp.
TCGCTCACGCGCAGATGACCGCCGCGTGTTTCAAGCCAGCCCTCGTCCTGCAGGGCGCGCAGAATGCCGGGGTCCGGGGCAAAGCCGGTCTGGGTTTTCAGGCGCGCAAGATCCACGCCCTCGCGCAGGCGCAGACCCATGGCCAGGCCCTCGGTGGCGATGGCTTCGCCCGAAAGCGCTTCGCATGCGGCCACGCCCCAGCCGGTTCTGGCGACGGCATCGATATAATCCTGCGGCTTGCGCGCCGCCGTCAGGGCATGGCGCCGGCCGTCAAGCGCAGCGCGGCCATGGGCGCCGGGACCAACGCCGATCCAGTCCTGATTGCGCCAGTAGAGCAGGTTGTGGCGCGATTGCGCGGCAATGCTCCGGGCATGATTGGAGACCTCGTAAGACGGCAGGCCGGCGGCCGCGCAGCGCTCTTGCGTCAGCGCAAACAGCGCCGCCGCGCGGTCTTCGTCCAGGGGCGTCAGCCGGCCCTTTTGCCGTTGCACGCCAAAGGCGGTGCCCGGTTCGATGGTCAGCGCGTAAAACGAGTAATGCTCCAGCCCGAGCGCGAGGGCGGCATCGAGGCCGCGGCACCAGTCCTGCACGCCCTGCTCTGGCAGACCATAGATGAAGTCGGCGCTGACACGCGCCCCGGTGCCGAGCGCAGCGGCCACGGCCTGACGCGCCTGGGCGGCGTCATGATCGCGGCCCAGAAAGCGCAAGGCCGCATCATCGAGCGACTGCACGCCGATGGAAAAGCGGTTGATCCCGGCCGCGGCAAAATCGCGCGCCGCAGTTTCGTCCAGCGCATCGGGATTGGCCTCGATGGAAATTTCGCAATCCTGCGCCAGGCCAAACACCTGGTCTGCCGCCTCGATGACCTGTTGCACCTGTTGCGGCGTCATCAGCGATGGCGTGCCGCCGCCAAGGGAGAGGCTGCCGAGCGGCCCCGGCGCCTGCACGCGCTGGCCATGGCCGCGCATGTCGGCAATGATGGCGGCCAGCAGGTCCGCATGGTCGCCGCCGCGGTGGCGGACAATGTTGAAGTCGCAATAGGGGCACAGGCGGCGGCACCAGGGCCAGTGCAGATAGAGCCCGAAACCCGGCGTCACGGCGTTCATGAAAACGGCTTGGCGGCGAGCAGACGCGCAAAGGCGCGGGCGCGATGGCTGATGGCATGTTTGCGCTCCGGCTCCATCTCGCCAAAGGTCTGATCGTGGCCATTGGGCAGGAACACCGGATCATAGCCAAAGCCCAGACTGCCCCGCGGCGGCCACACCAGCACGCCCTCGACCCGGCCCTCGAAATGCAGCGTCTTGCGCCCGGGCCGGGCCAGCGCCAGCGCACAGACAAAGGCGGCGCGGCGGTCCCCGGCCTTGCCGCGCGGGCTGTCCTGCAGGGCCTGTTCGACCCTTTGCATGGCCTTGGCAAAGTCGCGCTCCGGCCCGGCCCAGCGGGCCGAGTAAATCCCCGGCGCGCCATCCAGGGCCTCGACCACGAGGCCCGAATCGTCGGCCAGCGCCCACAGCCCGGACGCCGCCGCGCAGTGCTCTGCCTTTTGCGCGGCGTTTTGCGCAAAGCTCGTGCCGGTTTCCTCCGGCTCGTCAATGCCCAGCGCCGCGGCGCTGTGCACCGTGCCCACCCAGGGCGCCAGCAGGGCCGCGATTTCCGCAACCTTGCCGTCATTGTGGCTGGCAATGACCAATTCCGGAACTGAAGTGTTCATGGACGCACCTTACCGCCATCGCCGGGCCATGGGCACAGACTTTGACAGCCTTTTGCCTTGATCGCTATTCGATAGAGGTTTATCGAATATCAGTGAGAGCCCTGGCTTGGCAATCCGGGCTTGCGGCAAAACAGCAAATGGGTGCATGGTTTGGCATGAAGACACTGGGGCGCAAATCCTTTGCCAGCTTTCTCGGTGCGGCGCTTGACGTGGCGCGCTGGGTGTTGCTGGCGCTCCTGGGCTTGATGCTGCTGGTGGTGGTGCCGGCCTATATCCTGGATGCGTTTGTCGATCTGAGCTGGGTGGCGCCGCCTCCGCCGGGTGTGGTGTTGTGGCCCTCCCTGGCGCTTTTCATCATCAGCCTGCTGGCCGCCCTGGTGGTGGTGACGCGCCTGCGGCGCATTTTCGCCACCCTGACCCTGGGTGATCCGTTCGTGCCGCAAAACGCCGCCAATCTGCGCGTTATCTGGATGACGTTGGCGGCCTATGAACTGGTGCGCATCATCATTTCTTCGGGCTCGATGCTGTCGTTCAACATGGCCGGGGCTGCGCAGCAGGACAGCAGCCTGCACTTTACCCTGCACATCAATGGCGGCCTGTGGCTGGCGGTGGCGGCGCTGATCGTGCTCGCCGAGGTGTTTCGCGAGGGCGCCCGGCTTCGCGACGAACAGAAGTTGACAATCTGATGAGCATCAGGGTGACACTGGACAGGGTCTTGCTGGAGCGGCGCATGTCGCTGACGGAATTGTGCGACCGGGTCGGCGTGACCATGGCCAATCTCTCCATCCTGAAAACCGGCAAGGCCCGGGCGGTGCGCTTTTCCACCCTCAATGCCCTGTGCCGCGAACTGCAATGCCAGCCCGGCGACATCCTTGCCTATGAAGAGGATGCGGACGAAAACACAGCCCCCGCCAAGGCAGCGCAATAGGGCGCCAGGCACAGCACAGGGCCCATGCCGGCCCTGATCCTAGAGCGCTCCACGTTTCGATAGAATCAAGACCGCACTCTATCCTGTTGTTTTGTCGCAATTCTTATCCGAAAACCGGTTCCCCTCCCGGATCGGGGTCCGGGACAGGCTTTTTCAGGAAAGTGCTCTAATTGGGTTCAGATCCATATTCTCCCCTCCCTTTTGGACCATTGAATCGCAAGCCAGCCGAAATGGGGCACCCTGAGCGTTCACCACCCCTGGCCCGGTGAATGAGTCTACGCCCCAGGAAGCAATGCTCTGCCTGTTTATTCACTTCACTTTTTCCTGTTTCGAAAGGAAAAAGGTGAAGTGAACAAGCGAGCTTGCCGCAGCCCCAGGCGTTTCCAGATCAGGAAGACTGCGGGGATGACGAGAAGCGTCAGCACCGTGGCGCTGGCCATGCCGCCGACCATGGGCGCGGCAATGCGGCGCATCACCTCCGAGCCGGTGCCCGTGCCCAGCATGATCGGCAGCAGCCCGGCAATGACCACGCTGACCGTCATCATGATCGGGCGCACCCGCATCAGCGCGCCGTGGATGATGGCCTGGCGCACATCGTCGAGGCTGAGCGGCCGCCCCTCTGCCTCGGCCCTGGCCTTTTGCTCTTGCAGGGCCTGCTCCAGATAGACGATCATCAGCACGCCGATCTCGGTGGACACCCCGGCAAGCGCGATGAAGCCGACGCCGACGGCGACCGACATGTTGAAGCCGAGCCAGTCCATCAGCCACAGGCCGCCGACAAGCGCCAGCGGCAAGGTGCCCATGATGATCAGCACCGGTGTGAGACGGCGGAAGTTGAGGAACAGCAGGAGCAGGATGATCACCAGAGTGACCGGCACCACAACGCTCAGCCGCGCCTTGGCCCGCTCCATGTATTCATATTGCCCGGACCAGCCGATGGAATAGCCGGGCGGCAGCAAGACGCCCTTTTCCACCGCCTTTTGCGCATCGGCCACATAGGAGCCGATATCGCGCCCGGCAATGTCCACATAAATCCAGCCATTGAGGCGCGCATTTTCACTGCGGATGACGCCGGGGCCGCCGGAAATGCCAATGTCGGCAAGGCGCGAAAGCGGGATTTGCGCCCCGGAAGGGGTCACCACCGGCAGGGATTTGAGCCTGGCCAGGCTGTCGCGATAGGCGCGCGGGTAACGCAAGTTGACCGGATAGCGCTCCAGCCCCTCGACGCTCGACGTGATGGTCATGCCGCCAATGGCGGTGCGCACCACGTCCTGCACGTCGGCGATGTTGAGGCCAAAGCGGGCCGCTTCCTCGCGCCTGATCTTGACGTCGATAAAGCGTCCGCCGGTGACCCGCTCGGCATAGACCGAGGCGGTGCCGGGCACGGTCTTGATGACCTTTTCAATGTCCTCGCCGATCTGGCCGATGACCTTGAGATCCGGCCCGGCGACCTTGATGCCCACGGGGGTCTTGATGCCGGTGGCGAGCATGTCGATACGGTTCTTGATCGGCATGATCCAGACATTGGTCAGGCTTGGCACCTGAACGATGCGGTCAAGCTCGGCCTTCAGCTTTGCCGTGGTCATCCCCTTGCGCCATTCGGATTTGGGTTTCAGGCGGATGGTGGTCTCGACCATGGTCAAAGGCGCCGGGTCGGTGGCAGTGTCGGCGCGCCCGGCCTTGGCATAGGTCGAAAGCACCTCCGGCACGGTCCTGATCAGCTTGTTGGTCTGCTGGATGATCTGCGCCATCTTGCCCGCCGACACTGCCGGAAAGGCGCTGGGCATATAGAGCAGATCGCCCTCGTCCAGATCCGGCATGAACTCGCTGCCCATGCGGCTGAGCGGCACGGCGGCGCTGGCCATGACCAGCCCGGCAGCAACAATCATCATCACCGGGTGCTTGAGCACCGCATTGATGAAGGGACGGTAGCCGGCAATGAGCAGGGCGTTGATGGGGTTCTTGTGCTCCGGCAAGACCTTGCCTCTGATGAAATAGCCCATCAGCACCGGCACCAGGGTCACCGAAATGCCTGCCGCTGCCGCCATGGCGTAGGACTTGGTGAAGGCGAGCGGGTGGAACAGTCGCCCTTCCTGCGCTTCCAGCGCAAAGATCGGCACAAAGCTGAAGGTGATGATGAGCAGCGAGAAAAAGAGGGCCGGGCCCACCTCCACCGCCGCCTCGCTGACAATGCGCCAGCGGTTCTCATTGGTCAAAGGCTCGCGCTCGATATGCTTGTGCATGTTCTCGATCATGACGATGGCCGCATCGACCATGGCGCCAATGGCGATGGCAATGCCGCCCAGCGACATGATGTTGGCATTGATGCCCTGCACATGCATGACGATGAAGGCGGCGAGCACCCCCAGGGGCAGGCTGAGCACGATCACCAGGGCCGAGCGCAGGTGAAACAGGAAGATGGCGCACACCAGGATGACGACGATGAACTCTTCGGTGAGCTTTTCGCGCAAGGTGTCCACGGCGCGCTCGATCAAGGAGGAGCGGTCATAGGTGGTCACCACTTCGACGCCCTTGGGCAGGCTCTTTTTCAAGCTCTTGAGCTTTTCCTTGACCAGTTCGATGGTGCGCAGGGCGTTTTCGCCATAGCGCATGATGATGACACCGCCGACGGCCTCGCCCTCGCCATTGAGCTCGCCAATGCCGCGGCGCAATTCCGGCCCCAGGCGCACCTCGGCCACATCGCGCAGCAGGACCGGGGTGCCATCCTTGGTGACTTTGAGCGGGATTTGCCGCAAGTCCTCTTCCGATTTGATATAGCCGGTGGCGCGCACCATGTATTCGGCCTCGGCCATTTCGATGACCCGCCCGCCGGTTTCCTGATTGCCGCGCTCGATGGCCTTGCGCACCGCTGAGAGCGGGATGTCATAGCTGCGCAATTTGTCCGGGTCGGCGACCACCTGGTATTGCTTGACCATGCCGCCGATACTGGCGACCTCGGACACGCCGGGCACGGTTTGCAGCTCGTATTTCAGGAACCAGTCCTGAATCGAGCGCAATTGCGCAATATCGTGCTGGCCCGTGCGGTCGATGAGCGCATATTGATAGACCCAGCCCACCCCGGTAGCGTCCGGCCCCAGGGCCGGCTTGGCGCTGGGCGGCAGGGTAGGGGCCACCTGCGAGAGATATTCCAGCACCCGTGAGCGGGCCCAGTAGAGGTCGGTGCCATCCTTGAAGATGATATAGACGAAACTGTCGTTGAAGAAGGAATAGCCACGCACATTGACCGCGCCCGGCACTGCCAGCATGGCCGTGGTCAGCGGATAGGTGACCTGGTCCTCGACCACTTGCGGCGCCTGGCCGGGATAAGAGGTCTTGATGATGACCTGCACGTCGGAGAGGTCCGGAATGGCATCCAGCGGTGTTTGCTTGAGGGTGTAGGCGCCATAGGCGGCGAGCAGCAGCGCCAGCATGATGACCAGAAAGCGGTTGGCGATGGACCAGCGAATCAGGGCGGCAATCATTGGCTGGCCTCCGCCTTCGCGTCCATCTTGCCAATGCTGGTGATGACGAACTCGCCATCGGCATTGGCTTTTTCGCGGACCATGAAATGCACCATGTCACCAGCCTTGAGGCCCTTGAGCGCGTCCGGTTTGGTGACAAAGCTCATGGTCATGGCAGGCCAGCCCAGCTCCGGGATGGGCTGGTGCTTGAGGGTTACCATGCCCATTTCGGGCATGATCTCTTCGACCACGCCCATGCCGCTGGCCTCGCTCACCGCCGCTTCGCCCGGCGCCGTCATGCGCAAGACCGTGCCGCGGAAGGAGGCTTCGGAATCCAGCAGGAACTGGCTGGAAACAACAACCGTTTCGCCTTCGTCCAGACCGTTCAGAATCTCCACCCTGGCGCCCGATTCCATGCCCGCGGTAACCCGGGCGGGCTGAAAGCGGCCATCGCCCAGCGCCAGAATGACATGATCGCCATCGCCGGTCCGGATCAGCGCTTCGCGGTCTATGGCGAGCACGCCCACATGGGGCTCTGTGTTGATGCGCACCCTGGCATACATATCCGGCTTCAGAATGCCATCCGGATTGTCAAAGCGCAGACGCACCTGCACGGTGCGGGCGCTGGCATTGACGGTGGGATAGACATAGTCCACCACGCCGCTCCACTGGCGCCCGGGCAGGGCCTCAA
>JALWUB010000178.1 GCA_026993275.1 Robiginitomaculum sp.
GCGCCTGCATGTGCAAAAGCCCGACGGCACGGGGCTGGACTTTGCCTATGTCATTCCCAATGCCAATCAGTGCGCCGGCTGCCATGCCCCCAATGCCACAACCCGGGCAATTCAGCCGCTGGGCCCCAAGGCGCGCCATCTGAACAAGATCTATGCCTACGAGGAAGGACCGGAAAATCAGCTTGTGCATCTGGCCCGCCTCGGCAAGCTTTCCGGCTTTCCCGGCCCGGACAAGGCGCCGCGCAATGCCCGCGCACAGGACACGTCCGCGCCGCTGGAGGCCCGCGCGCGGGCCTATCTCGACATCAATTGCGGCCATTGCCACAATCCGCACGGCGCCGCCGACACCTCGGCCTTCTATCTCGATCAGGCAGGCCACACCTATGCGCCCGGCAATAGCGGCGTGTGCAAGCCGCCGATCGCGGCGGGACAGGGCACGGGCGGGCTGCTTTACGACATCGTCCCCGGCAGGGCGGACCAGTCGATCGTGGTGTATCGCATGAGCAGCACCCATCCGGGGGTGATGATGCCCGAACTTGGCCGCTCTACCGTGGACGAGGACGGCGTGGCGCTGATTTCCGCCTGGATCAACGCCATGCCCGGCAGCTGTGCAGAACGCTAACCCCCAAACTGAACACGAAGATCAAGACCGGCCATGCGCGGCGGCTCATAGCGTATCGTCTGGTTCTCGATCAGCGGCCCAAGCCCGGCGCCCCACAATTTGGTGGCTGCGGGCCGGTTGACATCAAAAATGTTGCGCACCCACAGGCGCACGGACCAGCGCCGGTCTTGCGGCGCATAGCCCAGCCAGCCATTGGCAATGCCGTAATCGCCAGCAAAGGCCAGCACCCCCGGCGGAACACGCGACGGCGCGGTGCGCCCGGCATAGTCGAGATGCAGGCCGAGTGCTGCGCCAGAGCGCAGCGGCAGGTCATAATCGGCGGCGGCGCTGCAGGTCCACACCGGCGCGGTGCCAAAGCTGAACCCGGCCAGATCAAGCCCGGGAGCGGGGGTGAAGCGGTCAAACCGGCTGTGGGTATAGCCCGCCGCCAGCACCAGCCGCAGACGCCCGGTGGCCTGCGCCTGCACATCGGCCTCAAAGCCGGAGATGTGCGCCCTGGCGGCGTTCTCCAGGCTCTTGAGAAACAGGAATGGCGGTTTGGAGACCGCCACCTGGATGTCGCTGTAGTCCATGTAGAAGGCGGCGGCACTGGCGCGCAGGCGGCCATTCGGGGTGCGCAACTTCGCCCCGCTTTCATAATTGGTGACAAATTCGGGCCTGGTGAAAAACCCTGACCCGGCGGCAATGTCGGCGGCGGAGACAAAATTGTCCTTGATCGAGGCACTGCGATAGCCGCGGCTGACCTTGGCATAGCCCATCAGCGCGCCGGAGGGTCGGTAGCGCAGCCCGGCGGTCCACGACACCGGATGGCTGGAGACGCGGGCGCTGTGCTGCAGGGGCGGCAGGCCAAACACCGTGAACACCTCGCCGAAACTGCGGTAATCGAGCCCCTTGCGCTCGCGGGTGTGGCGCACACCGCCAAACAGGCTGAATTGCCGGTTCAGGTGCAGATTGCCATGGGCAAAGCCGGCAATGCTGGTGGTGCGGCCCGTGATGCGCTGGCCATCAAGCA
>JALWUB010000179.1 GCA_026993275.1 Robiginitomaculum sp.
GCCAGCATGGCGTCAACACCCTCGCCATGTTCCATCCGGTGATTGACCTGGGGCGCAATGATGCGGGCCTGCGCGATGCCGCGGCGCCCACGATTCGCGAATCCATGATCCAGGTGCAGTTCGAGCCCCTCGACAAGGCGCGCCGCAAGGCGGTGCTGGCCGGGGTGCGCGCCACCTTGCATGATGTCCAGCTGGCGGTGGATGACTGGATGCCGATGCGTGCGGAAATGAATCGCGCCATCGAGGATTTGCACAACGCCCCGGCCGCGGCGGCGGAAGAGGAAGTGGCCGAGTGCATCGAGTTCCTGCGCTGGCTGCGCGACGAGCACTTCGCCTTTCTGGGCAGCCGCCGCTATACCTTCCCGACCGATGAAAACGGCAACTTGCTGCATGCCGAGCCGGACATTGTCGAGGGCTCGGGCCTCGGCCTGCTGCGCGATCCGAACACCAATGTGCTGCGCCGCGGCTCCGAGCCCAGCATGCTGGCCCCGGCCATTCAGGATTTTCTCAATGAGCCGACGCCGCTGATCGTCGCCAAGTCCAACATGCGCTCGCGCGTGCACCGGCGCGTCTATATGGACTATATCGGCGTCAAGCACTGGCGCGAGGATGGCCAGGTCACCGGCGAAACCCGCTTTGTCGGCCTGTTCACCGCCGAGGCCTATGACCGCATGGCCCGCGATGTGCCGCTGATCCGCCGCAAGGTGCGCCGGGTGCTGGTGCGGGCGCAGCGCGGCCCCGGCACCCACAATGCCAAGAAGCTGCAGAACATCGTTGAAAACTATCCACGCGACGAGCTGTTCCAGATCAGCGAAGAGGAATTGCTGGAGATCAGCCGCGGCATCTTGCACCTGCTGGACCGGCCGCGGCCCAAACTGTTTGTCCGCCGCGACCGTTTTGACCGCTTTGTCTCCATCTTCGTCTTCATTCCGCGCGAGCATTACAATACGCAATTGCGCGAGGATGTGGGCGAGCTGATCCGCGCCGCCTGGGGCGGGCGGCTGTCGGCCTATTACCCGCATTTTGGCGATGGCCCGCTGGCGCGGGTGCATTTCATCATTGGCCTGGACCCGCACAACCATCTGGAGCCGGACCTGGAGCAACTGGAACGCCAGATCACGCAAATGGCGCGCACCTGGCATGACCGGCTGGAGGCGGCGGCACGCAATCAGGGCGCACCCGCAGCCTTGCGCGCCAGCCTGAGCGCCTATCGCGGCGCCTTTCCGGTCAGCTACAAGGAGGCCCATGACGCCGCGCAGGCGCTTGTCGACATTGCCCAGATCGAATCGCTGACGCCGGAGCCGGGGCTGTCGGCACGGCTCTACCGCTGCCCGCAGGATGAGCCCGGCATGATCCGCGTCAAGCTGTACAAGCATGGCGATGCCCTGCCGCTGTCCGATGTCATGCCGATTTTCGAGACCATGGGCTTTGATGTGCTCACCGAGGCCAGCTATCCGGTGCAGCCCAAGGGGCGCGACGCGGTCTGGATCCATGCCTTTGAAATGCGCGAGGCCGATGGCGCCGTGCTCGACCTGGACAAGCTTGCCGCCCCGGTTGAAGAGGCGCTGGTGGCGGTGTGGAGCGGCCGTTCGGAAAATGACGGCTTCAACCGGCTGGTGCTCAA
>JALWUB010000180.1 GCA_026993275.1 Robiginitomaculum sp.
CGGGCCAGTGCAATCATGGCCGCCCCACCTATGTGGAGCTGAAGCTGAAGGACATTGAGCGCCTGTTCGGCCGGCGCTGAGCCGGCAAGGCTCTGTGCAGCCGTCTTGAACCGGCTGCAAAGCATGGTTATATTGGCCTTTCTCATGCAGGGGCGGACTGGCGCAGGGGCGGTCCGCACAGTGCAACAGCAACGAGATTCCATACCGATGAACAAAGTTCCCATGACCGCCGAGGGGCGCGAGGCCCTCGACGAAGAGCTCAAGTTTCTCAAAACCGTGGAACGGCCCGCCATCATCGCCGCCATCGCCGAAGCGCGCGCCCATGGCGATCTGAGCGAAAACGCCGAATACCACGCCGCCAAGGAACGCCAGGGCTTTGTCGAGGCCCGCATTGCCGACATCGAAAGCAAGCTGGCCCGCGCCCAGGTCATTGATGCGCGCGAGCTTGGCGGCAATTCGGTCAAGTTCGGCGCCACCGTCCTGGTTGTTGACGAGGACACCGAGGAAGAGGTCGCCTACAAGATTGTCGGCGAAGACGAGGCCGAGGTCTCCAAGGGCAAGATCTCGATCACCTCGCCCATTGCCCGGGCGCTGATCGGCAAGGAATGCGGCGATGTGGTCGAAGTGGCCGCGCCCGGCGGCACCCGCTCCCTGGAAGTGCTCACCATTGAGTGGGTATGACGGCCAGGTCCGGAATACTTGAGATCTGGACCATTGATGACGGCCGCGCCGGCATCGCCAGCCAGACCCGCGGCCTTGCCGAACACATTGCCGCCTTGGTGCCGGCGCGCATCAGTGCCCATACGGTCGCGCGCCGGGTGTTCACCCTCGCCGCGGCCAGGCACCCCGGCGAGGCCATGCAGGCGCCGTGGCCGGACCTGTGCATTGGCTGCGGCCGTGCCAGCATTCCCTATATGCGCGCCATGCGCAGCTGGAGCGGCGGCCAGACCATGACCGTGCAATTGCAGGATCCGCGCTGTGATCCGGCCCTGTTTGACCTGGTCATTCCGCCGGAGCATGACGGCCTGAACGGCGACAACGTGTTTCCCATTGCCGGGGCGCCGGTGCGCAGTCTGGAAACCCGGCTGGCCGCGGCCCGGGACGCCTTTGCCGGCAGGATGGAGGCGTTTCCGCGCCCGCGCCTGGCGGTGATGCTGGGCGGCAATTCCCAGCATCACAGGTTTTCGCCCAATGCCTACAATCGTCTGCTCAAGGCCTTGAAAGGACTTGAGGAAAACCAGGTTTCGCTCTTGGTGACGACATCGCGCCGGACCCCCAAAAGGGTGCGCCGCGCCTTGCGCGCCCATTTCAAGGACAAGCCCTATGCCTGGCTGTGGACCGGCGCGCCCAGGGACGGCGAAAACCCCTATTTTGCCTTCCTGCAGGCCGCCGACGCGGTGCTGGTCAGCAATGATTCCACTTCCATGCTGACCGATGCGGCCAGCGCCGGGCGGCCGATTCTGCTGTTTGCTCTGGACGGCGGACACGACAAGTTCGAGCGCTTTTACGACAGCCTGGCCCGGCGCGGCCTGCTGCGGCCCTTCACCGGCAGCCTGACGACCTGGCCGGTGCAGCCGCTGGACGAGACCCGGCGCGCCGCCGAGGAGGTCCTGCGGCGGCTCTACTGGCGCTGGCAGAACGAGAACCGCCAGACCGCCGGCAATGGCTGAGGCACTCTTGCCCTGACCGGCTTCGCCCCTTATGGCATGGCTTTCGTTTTCTACTTCGCAGGACACACCCCATGGCCGAACCCACCCACAGCCGCGTCGCCATCATCGGCTCTGGCGCCGCCGGTTACACCGCCGCCATTTACGCCGCCCGGGCCATGCTCGAACCGGTGGTGTTTGCCGGCCTTCAGCCAGGCGGACAGCTGACCATCACTTCCGAGGTCGAGAACTATCCCGGCTTTGCCGAGCAGATTCAGGGGCCGTGGCTGATGGAGCAGATGCGCGAGCAGGCGCTGGCCATGGGCGCGCGCATCATCGAGGACACCATCACCAGGGTGCAGCTGGAACAGCGCCCGTTCCGGCTTGATGGCGACAGCGGCCGCGCCTACAGCGCCGATGCGCTGATCATCGCCACCGGCGCCCAGGCGATGTGGCTGGGCCTGCCCTCGGAAGAGAAATACAAGGGCTTTGGCGTCTCCGCCTGCGCCACCTGCGACGGATTTTTCTATCGCGGCAAGACGGTGGCCGTCATTGGCGGCGGCAATACCGCGGTGGAAGAGGCGCTGTTTCTGACCAAATTCGCATCAAAGGTCATTCTGGTGCACCGGCGCGATGCCTTGCGCGCCGAAAAGATCCTGCAGGACCGGCTGTTCAGGAATCCCAGGATCGAGGTGCTGTGGGATCATGTGCTCGAAGAGGTGCTGGGCCATGACGACCCGCCCGGTGTCACCGGCATGAAGGTCAGGAATGTCAAGACCGGCGCCATCAGCACGGTCGATCTGGACGGCATTTTCATCGCCATCGGCCACAAGCCGCAAACCCAGCTGTTCGAAGGCCAGCTGGAAACCAAGGCCGGCGGCTATCTGGTCACCGCGCCGGACAGCACCGCAACCGCGATCCCCGGCGTCTATGCCGCCGGCGATGTTACCGACGACAAATACCGCCAGGCGGTCACTGCCGCGGGCATGGGCTGCATGGCGGCGCTCGAAGC
Source organism: Robiginitomaculum sp. (assembly GCA_026993275.1). Taxonomy (GTDB): domain Bacteria; phylum Pseudomonadota; class Alphaproteobacteria; order Caulobacterales; family Maricaulaceae; genus Robiginitomaculum_B. Next base: position 2,659 of record JALWUB010000180.1, read on the forward strand.
CGAGCATTTTCTCGCCGCGCAATCCTGACTCTCCGGCTTGACCTGAAAAACCCTGTTCCCGCTATCCCGGGGGAAAGCGGGAAAATGGGATTTTACCGCCATGGGGGAGCCAATCTTGAAAAGGTCCGCAGTCCTGGCGAACGAGTCTGGCCCCTTAGAGCGCTTCACGTTTTGATAGACTCAAAACCGCACTCTATCCTGTTGTCTTGCCGCACGTCTTGTCCGAAAACCGGTTCCCATCCCGGATCGGGGTCCGGGACAGGCTTTTTCGGGAAGTGCTCTAATGCGGCGCGATCATGTTTTCCGGGCGCACCAGGGCATCAAACTCGTCGCCGGTGACATAGCCCAGGCGCAGCGCTTCCTCGCGCAAGGTGGTGTTGTTTTTCAGCGCCGCCTTGGCCACCTCGGTGGCCTTGTCATAGCCGATCCTGGGCGCCAGGGCAGTGACCAGCATCAGGGAGCGGCGCATCAGTTCGTCAATGCGCTCGCGATTGGCCTTGATGCCAACCACGCAATGATCGGCAAAGGAGCGCGCCGCATCGCCCAGCAGGCGGATTGATTGCAGCATGTTCAGCGCCATCACCGGGCGATAGACATTGAGCTCGAAATGCCCCTGCGAGCCGGCCATGGTGATGGTGGTGTGATTGCCGAACACCTGGGTGCAGACCATGGTCAGGGCCTCGGCCTGGGTCGGGTTGACCTTGCCGGGCATGATCGAGGAGCCCGGCTCATTGGCCGGCAGGATCAGCTCGCCAAGGCCGCCGCGCGGGCCGGAGCCCAGAAAGCGGATGTCATTGGCAATCTTGAACAGCGAGGCGGCAATGGTGTTGAGCATGCCATGGGCGGCGACATAAGAATCACTGGCGGCCAGCGCCTCGAACTTGTTGGGGGCGGTGACAAACTCGAGGCCGGTCAGGGCGCTGATGGTTCTGGCAAACTGCTCCGCAAATCCCGGCTTGGCATTCAGCCCGGTGCCCACGGCCGTGCCGCCCTGGGCCAGGGGCCTGAGCTCATCAAGGGCCAGGCGGGCGCGGCGCACGCCGTTTTCCACCTGGGCGGCATAGCCGGAGAACTCCTGGCCCAGGGTCAGCGGTGTTGCGTCCTGGGTGTGGGTGCGGCCATTCTTGATGATGTCCGCAAAGGCCCTGGCCTTCTCGGCCAGCGCCGCGTGCAAATGCTCCAGCGCCGGGATCAAATGATCGCGCAATTGCAGCGCCGCGGCAATGTGCATGGCGGTCGGGAAGGTGTCGTTGGACGACTGGCTGCGATTGACATGGTCATTGGGGTGCACCGGGTCCTTGGAGCCGATCTTGCCGCCCAGCAATTCGATGGCACGGTTGGCGATGACCTCATTGGCATTCATGTTGGTCTGGGTGCCCGAGCCGGTCTGCCAGACGTGCAAGGGGAAGTTGTCATCCCATTTGCCATCGGCGACCTCCTGCGCCGCCTGTTCGATGGCGGCGGCGATTTTGGGGTCGAGATTGCCGAGCGCGGCATTGGTTTGCGCGGCGGCCTTCTTGATCAGGCCCAGCGCATGGATGAGCGGCGGCGGCATGGTTTCGCCACCAATGTTGAAATTGATCAGGGAGCGCGCCGTCTGCGCCCCCCAGTATTTGTCCGCGGGCACCTGAAGGGGGCCAAAGCTGTCGGATTCAGTGCGCATCTTGACCATGGCGAATCTCCTGCTGCCAGTGCTGACGCGCCATAGCATATCCGGCGCCCATGGGCAGAACAATGCGCAGATCTATTTGCGGCGAAATGCGTCCAGGGAGACGACTTCACCGGCCACGGCGCCATCGCCGGCCTGCTGGCCGGTGGCGGCGGCCTGGGCGGCCGGGCCTGCGTCTTCATTGGTGCGGACGCCATCCATGTTGAATTTCAGGCCAAACCCCACCGCCGGGTCATGAAAACTGGTCACCGCGGCATAGGGCACCTTGATGTATTTTGGCGCACCGCCAAAGCTCAAGGTCACCTCGAAGGCATCGTCCAGAGAGGCCAGGTCCCAGAACTGGTGCTCCAGCACGATGGTGATCTCTTCAGGATATTTTTCCAGCAATTGCTCGTCGATGTGCACACCCGGAAAACGGGTGCGGAAGGTGATGTAGAAATGGTGGCTGCCGGGCAGGCCGTCTTCGGCGGCGCGGACAACGGCGGCGCGGACAACGCCGCGCAGGGCCTCCTCGGCGAGCAAATCATAGCGCATAAGGTCTTTAGGCACGTGCGGGCTCTCCCGTTTCTGCCTGTTCTGATAGTCCTGCATCCCGCGCAGGTCAATCGGCTTCCCCATCGAGGCACGGCAACTCGCCCGAAAAGCGTATGCCCCGGCGATGGAGATAGTGGCGGCTTCTGTTGCCAGGTGCCGCCGGACCCCGCCCTGGCGCTCATGGGGCCAGGGAGTTGAGGCGGGATCACCCGCGCCGCTTAGGCGGCGAGAGCAGTCCCTTGAGCAAAGTTGTCATTGGCAACTGTTGCGAACGAGCCTGTAACGGGCCTCACCCGGGCGAAAGCTGACGTCTTTAGCCGTCCGTCGATCCTGTTTCGGCCCCATCAGCTTGCTCTTCGGCCTTGCGGCAGGAAGGGCAAGGTGGTGGAGCCGCCGGGTACTGCCCCCGGGTCCGGTCCGGTTATTACACGCGCCTTTATCGCCATAGTCCCGAAGGACAGCCTCAATATAGGCGTTTCGCCTCAAAAAAGAAGATGGCGCTGTCAAAAAATCTGCACCGGGCAATCCTTAACGGCTTGGAAACCATAATTGCGCGATTTTGCCTTACCGCGCCTTTGCACGCGCACAGGTCATCACACGGGCGCCATGAACCGGCTGACAGAGCTCTTGTTTTTCACCCTTTACGGTCTCAGCGCCCTGGTGGCGGGGCTGGCGCTGGTGCGCTTTGCCGGGATTGCGCCGGCCACGGCCGGGCTGTTTGGCGCGCTGGGCTTTCTCGCCGTACTGCAAATCCATGCGGTGCTGGCGCGCACCGGCAAACAGGCGCAGCTGGAGAAAAGCGTGCGCACCCTGCGCCAGGCCAATCTCGCGCTTTCGAGTGAAATGGCCGCCATTCACGAAGACCTGGAGGCCCTGAGCAGGGCTGTCGAGGCCGAGGCGGTGCGCCGCGACGAGGTCATTATCTCCGAAGTGCAGGCGCTCGAGGACACCATCCGCAAGATGCAGAGCTCGCTCTCCAGCCGCATTGCCGAGGCGGCGCGCGCCGCGGTGATGCCGGTGCTGGACGAAAGCGAGACCAGCGACCGCCATGTGCTGCTGACCCTGGTGCGCGAGGCGCTGGAGGCGGGCCGTGTTGACCTGCACCTGCAGCCGATTGTCTCGCTGCCCCAGCGCAAGACCTATTTCTATGAAAGCTTTACCCGCCTGCGCGACGCCGATGGCCACATCATCATGCCGGCCGAGTTTATCAAGGTGGCGGAATCGGCGGGCCTGATGACCATGGTGGACAACATGCTGCTGTTCCGCTGCGTGCAGATTGTCCGCCAGTTGACCGAAAAGGACCGCCAGATTGGCATTGTCTGCAACATTTCGCCCCTGTCGCTGAAAGACGAAACCTTTTTTCCGCAATTTCTCGATTTCATGCGCCGCAATGCCGACCTGTCCGGCTCGGTGGTGTTCGAGATCGGCCAGAGGGCGTTTCAGGAACGCGGCATTGTCGAAGCCCGCAACATGGCCCGCCTGGCCGATTTTGGCTACCGGTTTTCCATCGACAAGGTCGAGAGCCTGGATTTTGACGTTCTGGACATGCAACGCGCCGGGGTGCGCTTCTTCAAGGCCGCGGGCGATGTATTGCTGGACGGGCTCAAGGCCGGCCCCGAGGCGCCGCTGCCGGCCGCGCCGGACATTCTGATGAGCGACATTTCCCGTTATCTGGCGCGCCATGGCATCGACCTGATCGGCGAAAAGATCGAGGACGAGGCCACGCTGGTCGAGGTGCTGGACCTGGATGCGTCTTATGGCCAGGGGCATTTGTTCGGCGCACCGCGCCCCATTCGCGAGGAGTATCTGGCGGAAAGCGGGAATGTCTTCAAGCTTGCCGTCTGAAGACGCACGAACACAATCTCAATCCACTAACACAATC
>JALWUB010000181.1 GCA_026993275.1 Robiginitomaculum sp.
CTGTCTTCTGCCGCGCCGGAAGAAGTGCTGGCCGGGGCCAACACGATGGCCATCGCCCATGCGAGTGGCGTGTGGGAAGTCCTGCAGTTTCAGAATGCCACGCTGACCGGAACCGGCACATATGTGCTGACAACGCTGCTGCGCGGCCTGGCTGGGTCAGATGATGCGCTGCTGCACCCCGTCGAGGCCAATGCTCTGTGCGTGCTGTTGACTGGCGCCAGCCAAGCCTTGCCCATGCAGGATTTTGAAATTGGCATTCCTGTCAGCACGATTGTGCGGCCCCTGGGGGCTGAGCCCGGCAGCGTTCAGGAGAGCACACTGGCGGTGACATTTGCGGACAGGGTGTCACGTCTGCCCTCGCCAGTGCATCTTCGCGCCAGGGCTGGCGCAGGCTCTGTCACCTTTTCGTGGATCCGCCGGGCCCGCACGGGCGGGGATTTCTGGGGTCCGGCGGACATCCCCCTGAGCACCGTGCCCGAGCGTTACCGTTTCCGGGTTTATGCCGGGGCTCTGGTCCTGAAGGAGGAGGCGGTGTCATCGCCGCAGGCCCAGGTCAGCGATGCCGAGATTGACACCTGGTTTCCCGCCGGCCGCCCGGCTTTTCTGGACATTGGCGTTGCGCAAATTTCGCCAGTCAGCGGCGCGGGGATCGAAATCAGGCAGTCTGTTTACATTTGACCCCTTTTTTCTTGGCGCCAGTCCGCATAAATGTGGTGCTGGAGAAAAAAGATGGCGAATGATCCCTACAAGGTCCTTGGTGTCGCAAAAACGGCAAGCAAGGATGAAATCCGCAAGGCGTATCGCAAGCTGGCGAAAAAGTACCACCCGGACATGAACCCCGGTGATGCCAGTGCCGAGGCCAAGTTCAAGGAGGCCAGCGCGGCCTTTGCCCTGCTCAACAATGACGAGGAGCGGGCGCGGTATGACCGTGGCGAAATCGATGCCTCCGGCAATCCCACCGGGCCGCAGGGCTTTGGTGCCGGCGGAGCCCAGGCACACGGGTATCCGGGCGGGTTTGCACCGGGCGGCTTCGAGGATATTTCCGATATCCTGTCAGACCTGTTCGGCACGCATCAGCGCGGCGGCCGCCGCCAGAGCTTTGCGTTTCGCGGCGAAGACATCCATTACACACTGACCGTGGACTTTCTGGATGCCGTCAATGGCACCTCCAAACAGGTCAGAATGGCCGATGGCAAGCAACTGAAAATCGCCATTCCCCCGGGCACCAAACAGGGCGACCGCCTGCGCTTGCGCGGCCAGGGGCGGCCCGGCCAGGGCGGTGGCCCGCCGGGTGATGCCATTGTGGAAATCAGGATCAGGCCGCATCCGTTTTTCAAACGCGAAGGCAACAACATCCGCCTCGACTTGCCGATTACCCTGGGCGAGGCCGTGAATGGCGGCAAAGTGCCGGTGCCAACGCCTGCGGGCACGGTCAATCTCACCGTTCCGCCCAACACGTCTTCGGGCAAGGTGCTGCGCCTCAAGGGCAAGGGTGTGCCCTCGCGCAAGGGCCGGACCGGCGATCTGATGGTCCGCCTGATGATCGCCCTGCCCGAAAAACCGGACAAGGATCTGAAAAAATGCGTGCAAGACTGGCAGGCCAAACACAGCTATAATCCCC
>JALWUB010000182.1 GCA_026993275.1 Robiginitomaculum sp.
AATAGGCGATCTCGGAGAGCGCCCACGGGTTTGGTGCCAGATTCATCATCAGCGCCGTCAGCGCCACGCTCAGGGAAGACAGCGCCACCCCGCCCAGAATGACGCTGGTGACAGAGGCCTGATCGCGCGCCAGCACCAGCAGCACCAGCGCCGCGGCACCAGCCCCGGCCATGGCGGCGGCGGGCAGTGCCCAGAGGGACAGGGCGGCAAGGCCGAAATAGAGCGCGCTGACCGCACCCAGACCGGCGCTTGATGAAATGCCGACAATGCCGGGGTCGGCCAGGAGATTGCGCAAATAGCCCTGCAGCGCCGCCCCCGAAGCGCCCAGACCGGCGCCGACCAGCAGCGCCAGCACCGTGCGCGGCAGGCGGATCTGCCACAGCACCAGCTCGTGCGCGGCATCGCCCTTGTGCAGCACGGCATCGGCGAACTGCGCCAGCGAAAAGGGCATGCTGCCGAGCCAGAGCGAGGCCAGGCTGAGCGCCAGCAGCAGGGCAAGGACGATGGCCAGGGCGCGGCTCATGACGCGGGCAGGCCCGTCATGGCCGTCTGGATGGCGCGCGCCGCATCCACCAGCAGCGGCCCGGCGCAGATCCAGTCCCTGGCGGGAATTACGGCCACGGGCACGCGCCGCAAGGTGCGTTGCAACAGCGGATGGCGCGAACGCAAGTCGGCAAGGCTGGCATAGCCTTCATTGAAGAAACTGGTGATGATGAGGTCGGGCGGGTCCAGCGCCAGCTTTTCCAACGGCACCCGGCCCCAGCCGGAAAGCCCCAGCGCGGCGGCGTGATTGCGCCCGCCCGCGGCGCGGATGGCCGCGTCCACAAAGGTGGCCGTGCCGGCGCTCATGCCCCCCGGTGCCAGATAGAGCACGCGCGGGCGGCGGGGCAGGGCCTGTGCCCGCGCCTGCATGTGCGCCAGTCTGTCCTGCTGGCGGGCAATGGCCTTGCGGGCGGCATCCGTGCGCCCCATGGCGGCGCCAAGAGCGCGCAAATTGTCTGCAACACCCTTGAAATCCTCGCTCCAATGCAGGGCGAACACCTGTGCCCCGGCCCGGTGTGCAAGGCGCGCGGCGCGCGGCGCATCGCCCGGCCCCAGCACCACCAGGGAGGGCGCCAGGGCGAGCAGGCGTTCGGCATCATTGCGGCCCCTGTTGCGCGCTCGCAGGGGCGGCGGCGCGGCGGACAGGGGGCTGTCCGCCTGCCAGGAAAGGGCGGCAATGTCACGCGCGGGCGCCAGCGCCCACACATAGGCATCGCCGCACAGGCTGGTGGAGACGATGCGCGCTGCCTGCGCCTGCCCTGCCATCAACAGCACGGCAAGCGCTGCGGCGATCTGGCTAGAACTTCGCGCGCACGCCGCCATAAATGCCCCGTTTCTGCCCGGCAAAGCCAAACACCTCGCTATAGCGCTCATCAAGAAGATTTTCGGCACGCACATAGACTTGCATGTTTTGGCCCAGGTCGAAATGGGCCGTGCCATGCACCAGCGTATAGGCTTTCAGGCGCACAGGCGAAAACGTGCCAAAATCCGTATCCGTCATGGCGCCATTGTGATCGGCGCCCAGGTCCAGCCCCCATGGCGCCTGGGCGGGCTGCCAGTGCAGCGCCGCCGAGGCCAGGAATTTGGGCCGGCGGATTTCGCGCACGCCGCTCTGGTCCGAATGGGCAAAGGTGGCCGAGCCGGACAGGCGCAGGGCGGCACTGACGGGCCATTCGCCCTCGATCTCCAGGCCACGCCTCCGGCTCTTGCCAGTGCGGTTGCGCGCCGTCGCCGGGAAAACCCCGAAGTCCGTGAAAATCTCGTTCTTCAGGCGTGCGGTATAGGCGCTGATGCTCAGCCGCGCCGGGCCGATTGACTGCTCCCAGCCCAGCTCATAACCGGTCGAGCGTTCCGCCTTCAGGTCCGGATTGCCGGTGAAGAATGCGGGGAAGAAGCCGAACAGTTCGAAAAAGCCGGGATTCTTGATGCCTTGCCCGGCCGAGGCCCGCAGGCGGCCCTTGAGCGGGGCAATTTTGTAGGCCGCGCCAACGCGCCAGGTGTTGGCATTGGCAAAGAGCGAATGGCCATCATGGCGCGCCGAGGCGCTGAGCACCAGATCGCCGCTGACCAGCCGGTAATCGGCGGCCAGCGCCGTCATGGTGTTGTGGCGCTTCTGGTTCTGCCCGGCGCCGGGGCCGCCATTGTTCTTGTAGACCTCGCGCTCAAACTCGCCCAGCAGGGTCAGGTGATGCTCGACCGCGCCGCTCTGCCAGTTGGCGCTTTCCTGCAGGCTGGCTTGTGTGCGAAAGCCGTCCGAACGGTTGCTGCCGCTGACATCCTCGGTGGTGGTATAGGTGGCCTTGAGCTGGTGTTCCAGGTGGCCGTTCAGGCTTTGCGCGGACAATTCGGCGAGGCTGTCGAACTGGCTGGAGCGCAGACGCAGCGGGGCATCGTCGAGGCGGCCGTCGAAATTGGTGTCGGAGTCAAATTCACTGTGGCCGCGGCTGAAACGGGCCCGGGTTTTCAGCTGCACCGCCTTGCCCAGAGGCAGATCAAGGCCGCCCAGCGCGGTGACATTGTCATAGCCGTCCTTGTCGCCGCCGGTGTTCGAGACGTCATAGCCGCGGCTGTCGGCGGTATCGAGGCTGCCAAACAGCCGGGTCTGGCCAAAAACGCCTTGCGCCCTTGCGCCCGCGCGCACGGTGTGAAAGCTGCCATATTCGCCATAGGCGCCGCCCGTATTGCCGCGCGCCGCCGGGGTGGTGACCAGATTGATGACCCCGCCAATGGCATCCGAGCCCCAAAGCGCCGATTGCTCGCCGCGCAGCACCTCGATCTTGGAGAGGCCATAGGCCGGCATGGCGGCAAAATTGAACGACCCGGTGAAGGGATTGGAGGCCTCGATGCCGTCGATCAGCACCAGCACATGATTGGCCTCGGAGCCGCGCAGGCGCACCTGGGTCAGCGCCCCGGCCGGGCCGGAGCGGTTCACGGCCACGCCCGGCACCGCGCGCAGGGCATCGGCGGCAAAGACATCGCCAAGCTCCTGCAAGTCGTCAGCGCTGATCACACTCACCGCAGCAGTAACTTCGGCGCGCGGCACCGGCGTGCGCGATCCGATGATGATGATTTCGTCCTCGGGCGGCGGTGTTTCCCCGGCCAGGGCAAGGGCGGGCAGGGTGCCCAGAGCCAGTGCGAGCAAGGATGTTTTATACGTCAAGGCGATTCTCCATTGGTGGCAGGCCCGCACCATGCAGGCCATCAGGGTGTTGTCGCCACAACGGAAAACCTTCCGCGCCATGACCCTGGTCCCGGGGTCCGGACGGACGAGCATTACCGGCAGGTCTTCCGGCTCGCGGCTCAAGCGCCCCGGCGCGCCTTCCCGGGAAAACCCAGTGGCTTGATGCGCCGGTGCTCGCCGCTTACGGCTGCGGGCACAGCTGCGGAATTGGAGACAAAATCCCCGCACCGCATTCCCTTTTGCCTTCGCGCAAAACGCAAAGGACCGGTGCGCGCGTCTTAGTCCAGAGTGCAGATTCGGGCAAGGGGGTCATGACGGGCAAAAGCCGTATGGAGCGATTCAGGCCCTGAAGCGTTTCAGAAACGCGCCAATCGCGGCCACCGCCTCCGGCTCGTCGAGAATCGGCGCATGACCGGTGCCGGACACGGTCACGGCCTGGCTGTCCGGGTGGCGGCGCAGCATGCGCGCCAGCGTCGCCGGGGAAAGAATGTCGGAGTTTTCACCGCGCACAATCAGAAGCGGCCTTTTTTTCATGTGTGAAAACAGCCGCCACATGAGAAAACGCGCCAGCGGCCCGGTGCGCACCTTGCCCAGCGATTGCGCAATGGCCGGGTCATAATCGGCAATGATGCTGCCGTCATCGCGCTCGCGGAATGTGCGCCGGGCGAAATCAAGCCATTTTCGATCGTCGAATGCGGGAAACAGCGGCCCCTGCACCGCCTTGAGTGCCTGCGCCGCCTCCTGCCATGAACTGAAGGGCGTGATCTTGCCCGCATAGCCGCCAATGCGCGCCAGTCCCTTGCGGTCCACCTCCGGGCCGATGTCATTGAGAATCACCCCCTGTATGCGCTCCGGCATGGTGCGCATCATCAGCATCGCCATCAGCCCGCCCATGGATGTGCCGGCCAGCACCACGCGCTGAAGCCCCAAATGGTCGAGCAGGGCGGCCATGTCCTGCACATAGACGGGCGGCGTGTAACGGGACGGGTCCGGGTCCCATGCGGAGCGGCCGCGGCCGCGCACGTCCACGGCGATGAACCGGCCAGACGGCCCGAGGGCCGCAATCATCGGCTCGAAATCCTTGTGATTGCGGGTCAGGCCATGCATGCACAGGACCGCCGGGGCCGCATCCGCCGGGCCATAGGCGCGGGCATACAGCTTCAGGCCGTCGGCACTGCGGTAGTGAATGTCTTGCGGCATGGCTTCCCCTTTGCGGCCAGTCGGCCCTTGCCAGTTTCAACAATTGTTGAAATTATAGACCCTTGTTTGTCTGGCACAAGGGCAGGGGCGGCCAGACGAGGCGGCGGCATTTTTGATGCGGTGCATCATTTTTGCGTGAGCGTGCTTACCGGAGCGGCGCAATCACGCTATGCAGAATGTGCGGGACCGGCCCCCCCCGCGTGAAGCAGGATTTGCAGCATGAACACAGCCATCAAGAGACAACAGGCGCCCAGCCGGGAAGACCGGCGCACCCGCATTCTTGATGCCGCCGAAGCGCTGTTTTCCCGCCATGGCTATGACGGCGTGACCTTGCGCGCCATTGCCCGCTCTGCCGGGGTCGATGTGGCTTTGGCGAACTATCATTTTGGCCGCAAGCGTGCCCTGTTTGATGCGGTCCTGCTGCGCCGTGCCGAGGTCATGAATGCGCGCCGCCTGGCCGATCTGGAAGCCTGCCTGGAGGAGGCGGCGCCGGGCCGCCCCAGTGTCGAGGCCATCATTCGCGCCTATCTGCGCCCGCTGCTGACCATTCCCGAAGTGCATGAAGAGGGCTGGAAGAACTATTATGCCCTGGTCGCCTATGTGAACAATTCGCCGCAATGGGGCGGCATCCTGATGACGCAGTTTTTCAACCCGTTGATTGACCGCTTCATTGATGCCCTGCGCCTGGCGCTGCCCGATGCGCGCGACGAGGACATTTACTGGGCCTATCAGTTTCTCTCCGGCGCCCTGACCCTGACCTTTGCCCAGACCGGGCGGCTGGACGAGCTGTCGCGGGGCCTGTGCCGCTCGGATGACCTGCAGGCCGCCTATGAGCACATGGTCGGCTTCGTCACCGCCGGGTTCGAGCGCGTGTGCCGCGCCGATTCCGGGACGCCAGCCGGTCAGTAATGGTACTGGATACCGGCGCTGACCGTCAGCGGCGGCGCGTAAAAGGCGCTGTAGGCGCTGTCCACGCCAAGCTGGCTGGGGGTAACGAAATTGTAATAGGCGACGCGGGTGCGCTCGTCGGACAGGTTCTTGCCCACCAGGCTGAACTGCCAGTGCCCGCTGGCGCTGGTCCAGATCAGGCTGGCGTCAAACCGTGTCGAGCTGTCCGGGTCGAGCTTGGGGCCGCCATTGGGAAACAGCGGGTTGACCCCGGGGGCAAAGCCTGGCGCCGGCTTGTTGAATATGAAATAGCTGTCGCGATAGGAGACGGTGCCGCGCAGGGCGATGCTGCCCGCATCATTGGGCAGGTCCGTGCTGAAATTGAGCGACAGGCTGCCTGTGAAGTCCGGCGTGTTCTGCACCACGAACTGGTCCGCCACATTGACGCCGCCAGAGAGGATTTCGCGGATATTGGCATCGATATAGCCCATGGTGAAATCCAGGCTCCACTGGTCGGTGAAGTGCGCCGTGCCTTCCAGTTCGGCGCCCTTGTAACGCGATTTGCCGGCATTGAAGACGCCGCTGACAAAGGTGTCATTGACGCCGTCGCCATCGGTATCCGCGCCTTGCTGGACGGTGATCTGCTGATCCTTGTAATTGGCCAGGAAGAGGGCGGAGCTGAAGGTCAGGGCGCCGTCGAGCAGCTGTCCCTTGGCGCCAAGCTCGTAATTGTCCACGCTTTCCGGGCCAAAGCCGACCGACACCAGCGGGCTGACGGCGGCATTGCCGCGCGGATCAAAGCCGCCGGACTTGAAGCCCTGGGAGAAGCTGGCATAGAGGTTGAGCGCATCGCTGGCGGCCAGGTTGAGCGAGACGCGGGGGGTGAACTTGTCGTCGGTGCGCGAGGGCCGGATATTGGTGTCGGTGGCCAGCAGGATGGCCGCCGGATTGCCGGAAAAGCTGCCGCTGCCATTGCCCAGCCAGCGCTGGCGCACAATCGACGCGGTGGTCTTGTCCGAGGTATAGCGCCCGCCCAGCGACACGCTCCACCGCTCGTCGAGATTGATGGTCACGTCGCCATAGGCCGAATAGCTCTTGCTGTCGACATCGCCGGAATTGAACAGGGTGAAGCCCAGTCCCGGCACCAGATTGGTGAGGATCACATCGAAGGCGCCGCTGGCATTGCCGTCCAGATAATAAAGGCCGAAAACACCGGACATGCGCCCGGTATCGAACAGCAATTGCAGTTCCTGGGTGAACTGCCAGTCATCATAATAGGCCGGCACGTCAAAATCCTTGACCGGCAGGCCGTCAAAGTCGATGGGGGTTTGCGAATTGCCCTCGCGATAGGCGGTGATGGACTTGAGGGTGAACTGGTCTGTCAGGT
>JALWUB010000183.1 GCA_026993275.1 Robiginitomaculum sp.
GCGCAGCATCTGGGCGTCAAACTTGCGCGCCTGTTCGGCATTGAGCACGGCGCGCATGGCGAAAATGTGCCGCAAGGTCTCGTTCTGGAAATCCCCCAGCACCCGCAAATAGGCAAGTTCGGCGCGTTGCACTTCCGGCGACAATTCGTGGTGCTGATTGATTGCCTCGGCCAGTTCTGCGGTCGCTGCCTTGAGGTCTTTTCTGTATTTTTCGCGGCGCTGGGCGTATTGCGCTTCCAGGCGCATCAGCGTGGCCTTCTGAGCGGCATTCAAATCCAGGCCCTTGTGGATCAGCGTGTGCATGCCAATGGTGTCGGAGCGTGGTGCCGGCAGCACCTTGAGCCCGATCCATATCCCCAGCAGGCCGGCGGCAAAGCCGAGCACCACGCTGAGAACGGTCTGACGCCACATCGGATTGCGCATGGCTATTCCATCAGCCGTGAAACCGCATAGGCCGGATCAGGCGAAAAGGCCGCGAATTGCTCGTGTGAAACCCGGGCATTGGCGCCAACGGTGCCGCCGATGACCAGGGCGGCAACAATCGGCAGGACGCGCACCGCCTGCAAGACATAAAGCGCGCTGCCGCGCGGCCGGTGCACATCGAGCCGTTGCCAGACCCGGGCTTCCAGCGACGCCAGGCTGCGCGGCACTGGGATATCTTTATATTCCGCAATCAGGCTATCAAGCTTGTCATCCATGTCCGTCTCTCCGCCGTCTTTCAGGACGTATGCAGATGCACGATTTTCCAGGCATCTGCATCGCGTGTCAAAATGGCCGTGCCGCGTCCGGTGCGCGATTTGCGTTCGCCCTTGTATGTGTAGTCCATCTTAATCGAAAAAATCGCATAGGCCAGATCGCCATCATGGCGGGTCCTGATATTCTCATACGCATAGGTGTGGAAGACCAGGTCCGGATTGGCAAATTCCGGCGCCAGATGATGGTCGCGATAGTCTGCCCAGCCGGTATTGGCGCCAGAGCCCTCAAACACCGTGAACCCATCGCCCTTGTCCATGACCAGCCTGCCCATGGCGGCAATATCCTTGGCATTGATCGCCTGCGCATAGGCCAGCAGCACCCGGGTTGGCGCATCGCGCCCTGTGGCCTGCCCGTGCCCCGCCTGCTGGTGCACCGGATCGGCGCCAGGGGCGGCAGTCGCCGACAAGGCAATCAGCAGAATGGCGGGCGCGATGCGCCTCATTACAGTTGTCATGACACATGATCCTTTCTGTTGCGGGCTGCTGCGGCAAAATCCCCGGCCTTGCCGGAAGCACCGCCGCGCATGGCCTCCACCATCCGGCCGCCCCAGCGCCTGACATGCACGCGCGCCGGGGTTTCCACAAGGTGATAGCTGGCCATGCTGACGGGCAGGAACACCGCCAGAACCGCCAGCATGGCCGGAGTGGAGAGCGGGCCGCTGACCCAGCCCAGCAGGTCTTCCAGGACATTGTACACGGCCATGAAGAACGGCACATGCAGCAGATAAACGGAATAGGACACCTGCCCCAGATACACGGTGGGGTCGAAGCGCAAGACCCTGGCGGGCGCGGTTCTTGAAAACTCGGCCAGGATATAGACCAGCGGCAGGGACAAGAGCGCAATCAGCCGCTCATCCAGACGCCAGTGCGCCGCCAGCACCAGCGCCAGCACAGTCAGCGCCAGGCCGCTATTGCGCAGCCATCGCGGCAGTGGCCTGCTCCGCTGGCCAATCAGCCAGAGCATGAAGCCCATGAGGAATTCGGGCGCAATGCGCAAAATGCCCAGATTGTCCGTGGCGCTGGGCAGGGGCGAGCCAATGAGCGCCAGATACAGGCGGTCAAAGATGAAAAACAGGATCAGCCCCAGTGCCAGCCCGGCAAACGGCCGCTGCGCAAATCGAAGCCCCAGCAGGGCAAAAAACGGAAACAGCAGGTAGGCGAACCACTCGGCGCTGATTGACCAGGCCGGGACATTCCATGTCGCCCCGGGCGTGAATCCCCATGCCTGGATCAGCAACAGATTGGGCAGGATATGACCCAGCGGGAACATGCCCTTTTCCGTGGCAATGCCCAACGCGGCACTGACCGCCACCATCAGGCCGACAAACCCGAACACGGCGATATGCAGCGGGTAGATGCGCGCCAGCCGCGCCACCAGGAATTTCCAGTAGTCGAACTGCCCGGCACGCACCTGGCCGAAGTAGACATGCGCCAGCACGAAGCCCGACAGCACAAAGAAAATGTCCACCCCGTAGCGGCCGGATTCCAGGAATCCGGTATAGCGGTCCACATCCACCGCCCAGGTGGTGCGCCAGTGAAACAGCACCACCCACAGGGCCGCAAAAAAACGGACCCGCGTCAGGCTGGCAATGTCTTTGGGATAGCCCATTCAAGAAACCCTAAAACCACAAACGGACACCAGCAACAAAACGGGTCCCGGCAACCCGGTCCCCTGCAAGACGCCGGAAATCAGCCGTGTTCCCCACAGCACTTTGCCACGCAATGCCAACATAGGGTGCAAATTGGCGCCGGATTTCATAGCGCAGGCGAAACCCGGCCTCGAGTGTGCTGAGGCCTGAGCCAATACCCAAGCCTGGCACATCCTGAGCGGCAAAATTGGCCTCCAGGCGCGGCTGGCCAATCAAGCGCTGGGTAAACAAGAGCTCGTATTCCAACTCCACCCGCGCCGTCAGATCGCCGTCATCGCTTAAAAAGAGTGCCGAATCGACTTCGAACCAGTAAGGTGCCAGTCCCTGCAAACCAAGAACTGCGTAAGTCGGCGACGGCCCAGGACCGGCGTCCTGGCGCACCCCGGCCTGGAAATCAAAAAACGGCGTGATCATATGGCTCCACAGCCCTTGAAACTCGGCCACTTCAAAGCTGCTGCCAAACGCCCCTCCGCCTTCAGCCTTGACCCAGAGCTTGTTGGCGTCATTGCCATACCATCCCTGAGTGTCCCACAGATATGTATTGTCGCCCCGGCCAAGTTGGATTTCCGAGCGGTCCACCTGGAAAAACGTAATGGGCTCGGCGTCCATGACCGGTGGTTTCCAGTTTGCTGGCGCACCCGATGGCGGATATTCCTGAGCCATTGCAAAGCCCGCACCAAGCCAGGCTGTTGCAAAGAGGATAAGAAAGCTGCGCATCCTCATGTGATCTCCCCCTCATAGGGGCTGACCTCGACAACGCGAAACATGCCCATGTCCATATGGAACAGCAAATGGCAGTGGAAAGCCCAGCGGCCCGGCGCATCAGCATTGATCAGCAGGGAAACCCGCTCAGAGGGTTTGACCGATATGGTGTGCTTGCGCGGCAGGTATTCACCATGGCCGTTTTCCAACTCCATCCACATGCCGTGCAAGTGAATTGGGTGTTCCATCATGGTGTCATTGACCAAAATGAGGCGTAAACGTTCGCCATATTTGAACGGCACGGGGCTTTTGACCTCGGAGAATTTCTTGCCGTCAAAGGACCACATATAGCGTTCCATATTGCCCGTCAGGTGAATCTCCACATCACGCTCTGGCGGTTTCTGGTTATAGGGTTTGAGGGCTTTCAGATCCGCATAGACCAGCACCCGGTGGCCAACATTGGCCAGCCCTGTTCCCGGCTCGCCGAGCCGGTTGCGCTGCACCTCAGCCACCGATATCGCGCCCGGGCCATGATGGTCCGGGCCATGGTGGCCGACCACAGGGCTGTTCCGGGGTGCGTTCATGCCCGGCACTGCAGCACCCTTCATGTTCATGCCCTGCATGTTCATGCCAGCCATCTTGCCATGGTCCATGCCGGACATCTTGCCGTGATCCATGCCCTGCATGCCCATGCCAGATTTTCCGGGTGCTGAATCCATTTTCATGGATGCAGACTGGTCGCCGCCCATGTCCATGCCGGGCATTTTCATGTTGCCCATGTCCATGCCCATATCGAACATGGAGCGCAAAGGCGGTGCGCGCAGGGCGGGCACGGCGGCGCTCATGCCCGGCTCTGGCGCCAGGGTGCCGCGCGCATAGCCGCTGCGATCCATGGATTCGGCGAAGAGAGTATAAGCGCGATCCTCGGTCGGGCTGACGATGACATCGAAGGTTTCGGCCACAGCAATCTGGAACTCGTCAACAGGCACCGGTTCCACATTCTGACCGTCGGCTTGTACCACAGTCATCTTCAACCCCGGGATGCGAAAATTGAAATAGCTCATGGTGGCGGCGTTGATGATGCGCAGCCGCACCCGCTCGCCGGGTTTGAACAATCCGGTCCAGTTGCCCTGTGGTCCCTGGCCGTTCAGTAAATAGGTGTAGATATGACCGGTGACATCAGCAATGTCGGCTGGTGACATGCGCATCCGGCCCCAGGCCAGACGATCTCTCCAGGTTGCGCCAAAGCCATTCTTTTTGACATCCTTGAAGAACGTCCCAAGCGTGCGCTTGTGGAAATTGAGATAATCGCTTTCGCGCTTCAGATTGCGCAACACCGCATAGGGGTTCTTGAACATCCAGTCCGAGAGCACGATCACATGCTCGCGGTCATAAGCGAAAGGATCCGGCTCCTGCGGATCAATGACTATGGGCCCATAGACGCCGAGCTGTTCCTGCAGACCGGTATGGCTGTGATACCAGTAGGTGCCGCTTTGGCGGACTGGATAACGATAAGTAAAGGTTTCACCAGCCGGAATGCCGGGAAAGGTTACTCCCGGCACTCCATCCATTTGAAAAGGCAAAAGGATGCCATGCCAGTGTATTGATGTGGATTCGTCCAGATGGTTGTGCACCCTGATCGTAACCGTCTCGCCTTCCTTAAAACGCATGACTGGCCCAGGGATACCGCCATTCAAGGTGATGGCACTGCCGCTGCGCCCATCCACCTCAATCGGCGTGCGGGCAATGTTCAGGTCAAACTCATGCGCCCCGGTTCTGGGATCAGCAGGGGGCCATAGCCCCCGGCCATCTTTCGCCCATGCAGGCAACAAACCGTCCACGGCGAGCAAAGCTGCACCCGCCGATGCTGTCGTCAGGACGTCTCTGCGCGTTACCATAATATAACCCAAGCCCGCTCAGTGCGCCTGGTGTTCATGCAATTTGGGCTGATCGTGCGCAGCCTCTGCCCCATGGCCGGCATGGGTGCTGCTGTCTGCGCCCTGCACCTTGATCTGGCCATGCATGCCGGCGCCGTAATGGCCCGGCAAATGGCAGGCATATTCAATGTCGCCGCCCTTGGTGAAGGTCCAGGTCAGGGTTTTGGTTTCACCAGGCTTGAGCACAAAGCCATTGGGCTCGCCATCCATATGCCCCATCATGTTTTCCATGGGCATGCCCTCCATGCCCTCTTCATGTTCGACCTGTTCGGCCTTGGTATCGATGGACCAGGAATGGGGGATCTCACCCTTGTTTGTGACCACAAACCTGATGACGCTGCCGGGTTTCACGGTCATCATGGGCGGGTCGAACCGCATGGTGTCCAAAGCCGTGATCTGCACCACCCGGTCCGGCGTGGCGCCGGGTGAGGGATGGCCGAAGGAAAACGTCTCACCGCCATCATCATGACCGCCCATGCCGTCCATGTGCATGCCCTTCATGCCCTGCATGCCTTCGTGCTGGCTGGTGGTGGCGTTTCCGCTCTGGGCCTTGGGCGGATGTGCCAGGGCAGGCCCGGAGATGGAGATGGCGGCGCCAGCAAGCGCAATGGCGCACAGGCGTGGTTGCAAACGTGATAGGCGGAGAAAGTTCAGCGTCATGCTCTGTTGTCCTTGTGTTGTGTTTTGCAAAAGGCGTTTTCCACTCCCGTCAGGGAACGCTGAGTGAAGGCCTCTTGCTGGTGTTACGCGGCCCTGCGGCATCCCCCTCGCATGCCGCCTGAAAAAAATGCGGCGCATTGACGCAGTTTGCGCCCGGCCTTGAGGGATGCAGCGGTTCAGCACGTATTAACAGATGGGACAGTAGAGGAGTTATTTTCTCTTATATTTCAATAGGTTGCGTCAATTCACCGCAATGTATCCTGCCAAGAAAGGCTTATATTGGCAGTGCCGATAGCAAAGAGCCTCAGCCCTTGAGACTCATTTTGACGAGGGGAATTGTCATGAAGAAACATTACCTGCAGGCCACGGCGCTGGCGGTTATCCTGCTTGGCGCCATTCCGGCGGCGGCGCAAACCGTGCCCGCTGGCGGCAGCGCAGACCAGACCAGCCAGGCCCTGCTGGCGCGCATAGAAAAGCTCGAGGCCGAACTGGCAGCCTTGCGGGCTGCGGTCAAGCAGACCAGCCAGACAGCCACGGCCGCAAAGACCAGCGCCGAGACGACCGCGGACAAGCTGGAAACGGTGAAAACAATGGCCAGCATAGGCAAGGCGGCGGCCTATTCTGGCGCAGAATCTGATGCCAAATGGCATCTGGCCGGTTATGCCGACTCAACCTTTGTGGTCAATGACGGCCCGGCGCCCAGCACATTTATTGGCGGACAGATCAACCCGATCCTGCACTTTCAGTACAAGGATCTGTTGATGTTCGAAAGCGAACTGGAATTCACCACATCCCAGGACGGGGAAACCAATACCGAGCTGGAATACGCCCAGTTTGACCTTTTCCTCAATGACAATGCCACCCTGGTGGTTGGCAAGTACATCAGCCCCATTGGCCAGTTCAAGGAACGCCTGCACCCAAGCTGGATCAACAAGTCCATCAGCATGCCGGCCGGTTTTGGTCATGACGGGGTGCAGCCAGGCGGCGA
>JALWUB010000184.1 GCA_026993275.1 Robiginitomaculum sp.
GGCATTTCATCCCCGGCATGATTGCGCGTGGCTGGGGCCGCTTTATCGTGATAGGCTCCACCGCGTCATTGAAGGGCTATGCCTACAGCGCCGCCTATTGCGCTGCCAAGCATGGCGTTCTCGGCCTGGTGCGCAGCCTGGCCATCGAGATGGCGAAAACCGGGGTTACCGTCAATGCGCTGTGTCCGGGCTTCACCCGCACGGCGCTGGTCAGCGGCGCCCTGGAGACAATCGCCAGCAAAACCGGACGCTCCAGGGAGGACGCCTTGCACAGCTTGCTAAAGGACAACCCCATGGGCCGCCTGGTCAAGCCCGAAGAGGCCGCCAGCGCCGCCCTGTGGCTGTGCTCCGAGGGCGCGGCCGCCACCAATGGCCAGGCCGTGGTTGTGGATGGCGGGGAGCTGGCGGCATGACCGGGCGGCGGGATACCCTGCGGGCCTGGCTGACCCTGCTCAATACCTCCAATGCCATCAAAAAGGCCGTGGACGGGCATTTGCGCGCGCGCTTCGGCCTTTCGATTTCGCGCTTTGACGTGATGTCGGCCCTGCAGCGGCACCCGCAGGGCCTGCGCGCCGGCGCCCTGTCGCGCCAGCTCATGGTCACCGAGGGCAACACCACCCAGGTCACGGCGCCGCTGATCCGCGATGGCCTGGTGGAGCGCCGCCCCAGCCCGCTGGATGCGCGCGGGGTCATCTTTTCGCTGACGCCAAAGGGGATGGCCTTGTTTGACGCCATTGCTGCCGAGCACAAGGAATGGATTCACGATGCCTTCGCCAGCCTTGACGCGCAGGATCTGGCCACCTTGCGCGCCTTGCTGAACAAGCTCGA
Organism: Robiginitomaculum sp.; assembly: GCA_026993275.1. Classification (GTDB taxonomy): domain Bacteria; phylum Pseudomonadota; class Alphaproteobacteria; order Caulobacterales; family Maricaulaceae; genus Robiginitomaculum_B. Next base: position 829 of record JALWUB010000184.1, read on the forward strand.
CCCTGAAGCCATTGGCGCACGCCCTGATGATGAGGCGCAAGCATGACCCCGCCCCCCCTGTCACCCAAGCATTTTCTCTGGTCCCTCAAGGATGGAATCGGCCAGATCCGTCTCAACCGGCCGGGGCGCAAGAACCCCCTGACGTTTGAATCCTACGCCGAATTGCGTGATGCATTCCGGGCGCTGGCCCATGACAAGACGGTCAAGGTGGTGGTGTTTGGCAGCAATCAGGGCAATTTCTGCTCTGGCGGCGATGTGCACGACATCATTGCGCCGCTGACCCGTATGGACATGACGCAATTGCTGGACTTCACCCGCATGACCGGTGATCTGGTCAAGGCCATGCGCGCCTGCCCGCAGCCCGTCATTGCGGCGGTTGACGGCATTTGCGTCGGCGCCGGGGCCATCATTGCCATGGCCTCTGACATCCGCCTGGCCAGCCCGGAGGCGCGCACCGCATTTTTGTTCAATCGCGTCGGCCTGGCTGGATGCGACATGGGCGCCTGCGCCATGCTGCCGCGCATTATCGGCCAGGGCCGGGCCAGCGAACTGCTCTTCACCGGGCGCAGCTTTTCGGCTGAGGAGGGCGAACGCTGGGGCTTTTACAATGCCATCCATGCGGCGGACAGTCTCGATACGGAGGCAATGAAACTGGCCGCCCGCCTGGCCAGCGGCCCCACATTCGCCAACGGCATCACCAAGACCCAGCTCAACATGGAATGGGACATGAGCCTGGACACCGCCATCGAGGCCGAGGCCCAGGCCCAGGCCC
>JALWUB010000185.1 GCA_026993275.1 Robiginitomaculum sp.
AAACCGGCGAGCGCATCGATATTTTCGGCGAGGGCGGCGCCCGGCGCACCGCCGAAGCGCTGCAGGTGCCGTTTCTGGGCGAAGTGCCGCTGGACCCGGCCTTGCGCGCTGCCTCCGACGCAGGCAAGCCGCCGGCGGCAGACCCCGCCTCGCCCCTGGGCAAGGTCTTTGCGGACCTCGCAGACAAGGTGCTGGAGGCCGTGCAGGCATGACGTTTCACGCGTCACTGTATGCGCGCATTTAGAGCGCTTCACGTTTTGATGGACTCAAAACCGCACTCTGCCCCATTGTGTTGCCGCACGTCTGATCCGAAAACCGGCTCCCATCCCGGATCGGGGTCCGGGACAGGCCTTTTCGGGACGTGCGCTAAAGCGTGCGCTCGACCAGCATTTTCTTGATCTCGCCAATGGCCTTGGCGGGATTCAGGCCCTTGGGGCAGACCTGGGTGCAGTTGAGGATGGTGTGGCAGCGATAGAGCCGGAACGGGTCTTCGAGCGCATCGAGGCGCTCGCCGGTGGCCTCGTCGCGCGAATCGACAAGCCAGCGATAGGCCTGAAGCAGCGCCGCCGGTCCCAGGTATTTGTCGCCATTCCACCAATAGCTGGGGCAGGCGGTGGAGCATGAGGCGCACAAAATGCACTCATACAGCCCGTCCAGCTTTTCCCGGTCCTCGATCGACTGTTTCCACTCCTTGTCCGGCGCCGGCGTGGTGGTCTTCAGATAAGGCTGCATGGCCGCGTGCTGGGCGTAAAAGGCGTTCAGATCCGGCACCAGGTCTTTCACCACCTTCTGATGCGGCAGCGGCGCAATGGTGATCTCCCTGGCCTTGATGTCCTCGATCGGCTTGGTGCAGGCGACGGTGTTGCGCCCGTCTATGTTCATGGCGCAGGAACCGCACACGCCTTCGCGGCAGGAGCGGCGGAAGGTCAGGGTCGAATCGACATGGTCCTTGATATGGATGATGGCGTGCAGGACCATGGGGCCGAATTCGGCGGTGTCCAGGTCATAGGTGTCCCAGCGCGGGTTTTCGCCCGAGTCCGGATCATAGCGATAGACCTTGAAGCGGCGCACGTTTTTCGGGTCCGCGCCCTCGGGCGCAGGCCAGTGCTTGCCTTTGGTGACGGTGGAATTGCGGGGCAGGGTCAGCTGGGCCATCTCAATACACCCTTACGGCTGGTTTGATATAGTCGATCTCGTCGGTGAGCGTGTAGGTGTGCACCGGGCGGTAGGACAGCTTGGCCTTGCCGTTTTCGTCCACCTGGCACAGGGTGTGCTTCATCCAGTGCTTGTCATCGCGCTCCGGATAGTCCTCGCGGGCGTGGGCGCCGCGGGATTCGGTGCGCGCCAGGGCGCCGTCAATCAGGCAGGTGGCCTGGGCCAGCAGGTTTTGGAACTCGAAGCTCTCGACAAGGTCGGAATTCCAGATCATCGAGCGGTCGGTGACGCGCATGTCCCTGGCCTGCTCCCACACCTTGGCCAGGTTTTCTTTGCCTTCGGCCAGCGATTCGCCGGTGCGGAACACGGCGGCGTCGGACTGCATGGTCAATTGCATGGACAGGCGCAATTGCGCGGTCGGGGTGCCGCCATTGGCATTGCG
>JALWUB010000186.1 GCA_026993275.1 Robiginitomaculum sp.
ATGCTGGTGCAGACCCGGATATCCGATCCGGAGCGGCGCCAGGCGCTGCTGTCGGGCATTGAAGGCCTGATCAGCGCCGAGTTCGGCCTGACTGCCAAGGTCGTGCCGGTGCCGCCGCACAGCCTGCCGCAGACCTCTTCAGGCAAGCTCAGCCGCAACAAGGCGCGGCAAATGTATCTCGATGGCGCCTTCAATCCCGTCCGGGATATTTCCGAAGCGAGCCGCGCCCAGGGCGCCGCATGAACCCAGCGCCGCGCCAGCCGGTCGTGGCCCTGACCGGGGGCACCGGGTTTCTGGGGCGGCACGCCGTGTGCGCCTTCTCCGAAGCCGGCTGGCGCAGCCGCGTGCTGGTGCGCGCTCTGCCTGTTCATGAACAGCTTGCCGGGCAGCGCCTGGAGCTGGTGCCGGGCGATCTTGACACCGAACAGGCCCTGGCCCGGCTGTGCCGCGGCGCGGATGTCATCGTGCACATGGCCGGGGCGATCAAGGGCGGTGCGCAAACGCTGATGCGCATCAATGCGCAGGGCACACAGCGCATGCTTGCGGCCTGGCGCCAGCATGCCCCCGGCGCGCGCTTCGTGTTCGTGTCCTCGCTGACGGCGCGGGCGCCGCATTTGTCGGCCTATGGCGCCAGCAAGGCGGCGGCGGAGGATGCGGTCCGGCACAGCGAAGGCGATTGGCAGATTGTCCGTCCAGCGGCCATTTACGGCCCCTGGGACACCGAAACCCTGGGCGTGTTCAAGGCGGCCCGCTTGCCGCTGCAGCCCATGCTCAATGGCGGCGCGGCCCGGCTTGCGCTGATCCACGTGCAGGACGCCGCCCGGGCCTTGCGCGCGCTGGCCGAATCTGGCCCGCCCGGCGGCGTGTTCGAACTTGGCGATGCCGCGCAGGATGGCTATAGCTGGCCGGAAATCGTTGCCACCGCCTGCCGCGCCATGGGGCGCAAGGCGCGCCCGGTGCGCCTGCCCCCGGCCCTGGTGAAAGGCGCCGCAGCGCTGAATGCGCGGATTGCCAGAGCGCGCGGCAGGGTCAGCATTCTTGATCCGGGCAAGGCGCGTGAAATCCTGCATCCGGACTGGGCCGTGCACCCGCAAAGGCGCATTCCGGCCGGGCTGTGGCAACCGCAGATCACGCTTGAAGAAGGCTTTGCGCAAACCGTGCGCTGGTATCAAGCGCGCGGCTGGCTATAGGTTTATGCGGGGCGGCCAGGACTCTTCGCCCACTCTTTGCAGCTTAGCGGATATACCGCACCAGCCTTGCCGTGCCGGTGTCTTCGTATTCGCCGCTTTGCGGATTGAAACACAGCAAAGAGGAGACTATGGCCGGGCGGCGGGCGAACACGCCGCGCCGGATTTCCCTGTGGCAATCCCGGTAATCCGCCGTGCCATCGTCGTCGTCATCATCATAATCATCATTATCGCCGTAATAGTCATCCCGGTCATCCGGGCCATAGCCATAACCGCCATTGAGGCCATAACCGCTGCCATAATAACGGCTGCCATAGCCATAACCGCGGCCATAATGACGGTGGCCATAACCCCTGCGATAGCCATGGCTGTAAAAGCCGCCATAGCCGAACGGATCGTCATAGTCGTAGCCATACCCGTATCCATAAGGATAGCCATAGGGGTAGCCAAAACCGGCCCCATACCGGCCATAGCCGTAATGGCTGCCATAGCCATAGCCGCCCAGCCCGAGACCCAGGCCGAGACCGTATGTGGAATAATGGCCGTGATGGCGGTGCCGGCGGGCGTGATGGCGTTCGCGCCGGTGTTCACGGCGTTCCAGCCGGTGCTCGCGGCGGTGTTCCCGGCGGGCATGGTGGCGCTCCCGGCGGTGTTCCCGGCGAGCGGCATGACGTTCGCGCTTGTCTGCTCTGGCCTGGGCATGCTCTGCGCTGTGCCGGTGGCCCTGGGCAGCATGAGCCTGGTTGCCGCCGCGGGGGCTGTCGGCGCGCGCGGCACGGGCACCGGTGCCGGCAAATATCAGGGACAGGGCGGCAAGGCTCGCGCTCAAAAGCGCCGGGGACTGCAGGTCTGAAAATCGCATGACGGTCTCGTTACGCCTCCCGGGTGCAAACAGATGCAAATGTGATAGCCTGTCACCCTATCTTAACCAAGATGAAGCCAGGCTGAACGCCATGTTCACCTGCGGCGTGCAAACCCATGGCCGACTCCCCTGCCCCTCCTGCCATCGATCTTGAGCATCTGGCCCGTTACAGCGGCGGCGATGCGGCGCTGGAGGCAGAAGTCTTCGCCCTGTTCCGCCAGCAACTGGATATCTGGCTCAGACTGCTGAAGCCGGATGGCGACGCCGAAGAATGGGCCGCCGCCGCTCATGCGCTGAAAGGCTCGGCACGCAGCATTGGCGCCCGCGATCTGGCCGCGGCCTGCGAAGCGGCCGAAGCGGTGCGCGCCGCCGGAGCGGCACAACGCGCCGTGGCCGCTGAAGAGGTGCGCCGCTGCGCCGATGCCGCGCTCGGCTTTCTGGACCGCCACACCTACAAGGCGCGTTTGGCGGGGCTGCGCAGCGCATCCCAGCGGGACAATTCATAGGCAATGCAGCGTTCGATCATGGTGCGCCATACCGGCTCGGCAATGCTGGGGTCCAGACCGGCCTTGCGGGCGCTGGCCAGCACCTTGGCAACAACGTCTTCGATGCGCGCTTCGTCGCGCACCGCATCGCGCTCTGTCTTGATGCGCGCGGCAGCGTCCATGTAATCCTGGCGCTCCTTGATGAGGGTGACCAGCAGGCGGTCCAGCCGGTCGATTTCATAGCGCACCTCCGCCATGGTCTGGCATTGCGGCCCGGTATGGCGGCGCGGATCGGAATGGTATTCGGTCATGACAGGCGTCTCGTTGCGTTTGCGGCGAAAGCACCATAATGCAGCGCCACTGGCAAGCGCCGATAGCGGCGCCATGCCGCACCGCCAGGCATGTTCCGGGCCTTGATCTTGGAAGGCGGAGACCGTAACACCGGGGCAAAAGAGGACAGCATGCGCAAAAACCATTCGGATTCCTGCCCCCCCGGCGCCCACCACGACACCGATGTCATCATCGTCGGCGCCGGTCCCGTTGGCCTGTTCGCCGTGTTCGAACTGGGCTTGCTCGACCTCAAGGCCCACCTTGTGGACATTCTCAACCGTCCCGGCGGCCAGTGCGCCGAGCTGTATCCGGAAAAGCCGATTTACGACATTCCCGGCGTGCCGCTGATTACCGGCGAAGGCCTGACCCGGGACCTGCTCAAGCAGATCGCCCCGTTCAAGCCGAAATTTCATCTGGGCCAGATGGCCATCGACCTGAAAAAGCGCGACAATGGCAAATGGCGCCTGACCACGGATCAGGGCACCACCATTGATGCGCCGGTGGTGGTCATTGCCGCGGGCGGCGGATCCTTCCAGCCGAAGAAGCCGCCGATTCCGGGCATTGCCGACTTTGAAGGCAAAAGCGTGTTCTATTCGGTGCGCCGCATGGATGATTTCAGGGACAAGCGGCTGCTGATCGCGGGCGGGGGCGATTCGGCGCTGGACTGGGCCCTGGCCCTGCGCCCCATCGCCAAGTCGCTGGCCCTGGTGCACCGCCGCCCCGAGTTTCGCGCAGCACCCGACAGTGTCGCCAAGATGCGCACTCTGGTGGCGGCTGGCGGGATGAAGCTGTTCACCGGCCAGATCAAGGCCCTGCACGGCGAGGATGGGGTGCTGGAGTCGGTCACCATCAAGACCGCCGATGGCGAGATAGACTATCCTTGCGACATCCTGCTGCCGTTTTTCGGCCTGACCATGAAACTCGGCCCGGTGGCGAATTTCGGCATTGAAATGCAGAACAATCTGATTCCCGTGGACACGGAAAAATTCGAAACCAGCGTGCCGACCATTTTCGCCATTGGCGACATCAACCACTATCCGGGCAAGCTGAAGCTGATTCTCTGCGGCTTTCACGAAGCCGCGCTGATGGCCCAGCAGGCCTTCCGCTATGTGCGCCCCGACGAAAAACTGCGCTTTCAGTACACGACCTCGTCAACCAACCTGCAGCACAAGCTGGGGGTCAAGTGAACACGGCGGCGCGAGACGGCGCAGGGCAGAATGACACCTTGCGAATCTGCCGCCAGCGGGCTAAGCGGCGGTCATGAGCACTGCACAAGACGACCCGCCCGACATCATCCTCAACGTCACCACCATGGATGGCGAGGACCACGCCCTGGTGGCCCTTGAAGGCTGGCGCGCCATGGAAGTGATTCGCGATTACGGCTTGCCGATCAAGGCCGAATGCGGCGGCGCCTGTTCCTGCGCCACCTGCCATGTCTATGTGGACCGCGCCTGGCTCGACAAGCTGGTGCCGCCGTCCCAGGAAGAAGAAGACATGCTCGACGAGGCCTTTGAGGTGCAGGACAATTCGCGGCTTTCGTGCCAGATCCTGATGACGCCAGAGCTCAACGGCCTGCATCTGTGCCTGGCGCCCGGCTCCGAGCCGGACTGAGCACCCCCGCAGGCCCCGGTCCAGACACTGCCGGCACAGGCCTTGAGGGCGCATGGCCTGAGGCTTTGCCGGCATGCGCAAAATGTAGTAGGCTCTTGGCAAGGATGAGCATGAACACCACGGTCGAAGACAGTGGTTTGTGTCTGCCGGACATTTATCCGGACTTCTCGCAAGCTGGGGACGCAAGCGGGCTGGTCTCCCTGTTTGCCGGTTTTCTGGGGCATTTCAGCTTGGGCCCGTTTGCGCTTGCCGAAGTGCGCAGCGCCAATATCGACTGGCGCGAAAACCTCATTCTCGGCACCATTCCGGAAACCTATCTGGACCAGTACTGGGCGGACCGCAGCATTTTTGACAGCCCGTTGTTCCTCGCCTGCCTGCATGCCTGCCGGCCAATCCCGCTTTCGCAGATCTATGAGCGCAAAAGGCTGACCCGGCGCGGCCAGGCGATCTATAACAGGGCTGCGCAATATGGCCTTGGCGAGGGCTATGCCTTTCCCCTGAAAGGGCGTTTCAACCGCCCGGCCCTGGTGCTGGTGGCTGGCGACTTTCAGGCTATCGATCACACAGCCTTTCTCTATATCGAAATGGCGGGCATGGAGTTTTATCACCGGGCCTGCACACTGTTTCCGGAAAACGGGGCGCATGGCACTCGCCCGCATCAGCCGCTGTCGCAACGCGAACGCGAAACCCTCACCTGGGCGGCCAAGGGCAAGACCGACTGGGAAATTGCGCAATTGCTGGGGATTTCCGAACGCACAGTGCATTACCACATTGAAAATGCAAAAAGGAAGATGATGGTGCCAACACGCCTGCAGGCCGTCGTCGAAGCCATCAAGACCCTGGAAATTCTTGTGTAAAACCCCAGCAGGACGAGCAAGATGATTTGGAATCCTGTCTGATCGGACAGGTTTTTTTGTTGTGCAAGCCCCCTCAATGTGTCCGCAAGGCTGCTTTGCTGTTTGGGACCCCAATAATGGATTTTCACAACAAAGAACGAGACCCCATGGAATCCCTTGATGAACGCCTGGAGCGTATCGAACGCGAAGCCGAGGCCATGCCGCAGCTCGACAAGCTCACCGATCAGGCCCTGCGCATGCTGCTCAAACAGCATCTGCATGATTTCTGCCAGATGAGCGGGCAACTCGCCAGCAAGTCCTTTGCGGACATCGCCCGCGAGGCACAGCCGCGCCGTGCCGCCCTGGACATGCTGTTGCGCGAGTGCGAGATTCGCGGGCAGTACTCATCCTGACCGCATCTGTCACAGCAGCTTGCAAAATGCTGCGCCGGGGTTAAGGTGCGCGCCGGTCAGACAATGATGCGCCTATAGCTCAGTTGGTAGAGCAGCTGACTCTTAATCAGCGGGTCCAAGGTTCGAGTCCTTGTGGGCGCACCATTTCTCCGCACTGCTGGGAACAGCCCCTTCTTGATGACAGACGCGCTTCCGGCAGCGCGAAAAGCGGCCATGAGCGACACCCTCACACCACATCCGCGCCCTGCACGGCTGATCAGCCTGTGGCTGTTTGCCGTCACCGGCTTTCTGGTGGCGATGATTGTTGTCGGCGGCGCGACACGGCTGACCGATTCGGGGCTGTCCATCACCGAGTGGAAACCGGTCAGCGGCGTGCTGCCGCCCCTGAGCGCCGAAGCCTGGCAGAAGGAGTTTGCGCATTACCGGCAAATCCCCGAATACAAGCTGCAAAACCGCGGCATGACGCTGGCCCAGTTCAAGGGCATTTTCTGGTGGGAATGGAGCCACCGCCTGCTGGGCCGCCTGATCGGCTTTGTCGTGCTCATCCCCCTGCTGATCTTTGCCGCGCGGCGCCAGATCCCGCCCTGGCTGGGCCGCCGCCTTGTGCTGTTGCTGGGACTTGGCGCGCTGCAGGGTTTCATCGGCTGGTGGATGGTCTCCAGCGGCCTCGGCGGGCTTGGCGACCGTCTCGATGTCACCGCCACGCGCCTGGCCGTGCACATGGGCATGGCGCTGATCATACTGGGCCTGGCCTTCTGGACCGCACTGGATGCCCGCGCGGGCGGGCCTGTGCATGGCCGCCGCCGCCCGCTGGCGCTGGGCTTTGCCGCGGCGGTCTGGGTGCAGGCCGTTCTGGGCGCGCTGGTGGCGGGCAATGATGGCGGCTATGTGAACAACACCTGGCCGCTCATGGATG
>JALWUB010000187.1 GCA_026993275.1 Robiginitomaculum sp.
TAAATGCGTTGCACGCGGGCGTCGGTGAACAGGCGCGCAATGGGGTATTCTTCCATATAGCCATAGCCGCCAAACAGCTGCAGGCATTCGTCCATGACCTCGCCTTCCGTCTCGCTGACCCAGTATTTGGCCATGCTCGCGGTTGTGGCATCGAGTTCGCCCTTGAGCAGCCGTTCGGCGCAATGATAGGTGAAGGTCTTGGCCACGGTGGCCTTGGTCTTGCACTCGGCCAGCTTGAACTGGGTGTTCTGGAAACCGATCAGCGGCTTGCCAAAGGCCTTGCGCTCCTTGACGTAGGCGATGGTTTCGCGCAGCGCATGCTCCATGGCGGCAACCCCCTGCACGGCGATGTTGAGGCGCTCTTGCGGCAATTGCTCCATCAGCTGGTAAAAGCCGCGGCCTTCTTCCGTGCCCAGAAGCGCATCGGCGGGCAGTTCCACATCGTCAAAGAACAGCTCGCTGGTGTCCTGCGCATGATTGCCGATCTTTTCGAGATTGCGGCCGCGCTTGAAGCCCTCCACCTGATCGGTTTCCACCACCATCAGCGAAATGCCCCTGGCGCCCTCGCCGCCGGTCTTGGCAACGACAATGATGAGATTGGCGGTGCCGCCATTGGTGATGAAGGTTTTCGAGCCGTTCAGCACATAGCCATTGCCGGACTTTTTCGCGGTGGTGCGGATGTTCTGCAGATCCGAGCCGGTGCCGGGCTCGGTCATGGCGATGGCGCCGACATATTCGCCGCTGGCCATTTTGGGCAGCCATTTGCGCTTTTGCTCCTCGGTGCCGTAATGGTAGATATAGGGCGCGACGATGGCATTGTGCAGGGAGATGCCAAAGCCCTCGACCCCGGCCCGGTGCAGCTCTTCCATGATGACCATTTCGTGGCGGTAGTCGCCGCCGCCACCGCCATATTCCTCGGGCGTTGATGCGCACAGAAGGCCCATGGCCCCGGCCTTGGTCCAGGCATCGCGGTCAACAATGCCGGCCTTGCGCCATTTTTCCGAAAGCGGCGCGCATTCGCGGGCGTAAAAGCCGTAGGTCGCATCGCGGAAAATGTTGATGTCTTCTTCCGTGTACCAGTCCGGCAGGGGGAAATCGAGAACCTCGGCCATGCTCAGAATTCCTCCGCATCCAGCGCCATCAGGCTGGCGGCGCCAGCCTGCACGCGGGCCAGGTGCACCTCTGTTTCCGGCAGGACGTGATCCAGAAAGAACTGGCCGGTTTTCAGCTTGGTTTCGTAAAACGGCTCCACCCCCTTTCTGGACAGCGCCACCTTGGCCATTTTCGCCCACATGTAGCTCAGCGCCGTCAGCGCGAAGAGATGCAAGAACGCCATGGAGCCTGCCCCGGCATTGTCGAAATTGGACAGCGAGTTTTCCATCAGCCAGGTGGTGGCCGCATTGAGGCGCTCGCGCGATGTGCGCAGGCCGTCGATGAAGGGCTTGAGGTCCTGGTCGCCGTCATTGTCGGCGATGAACTCGTCCAGTTCGGTGAAAAAGCGCATGATCGGGCGGCCGCCATGCATGGCCAGCTTGCGGCCCACCAGGTCCAGCGCCTGCACGCCATTGGCGCCTTCATAGATCATGCCGATGCG
>JALWUB010000188.1 GCA_026993275.1 Robiginitomaculum sp.
GAAACGGTGCGGACAAAGCCGGTGCCAAGATTGGGGCTGACCGAGGATGAGGAAAAGACGTTGTAATAGACCTTGGGCGCGGCGCTGCCGATGACCCAGACAACATCCCTGACCCCCGGCTCCCTGGCGATCAGCCGGCGGATCTGTTCTGCGCGCGTGCTGGTCAGGTCGATCGAACTGCCGGCGTCCATGGTCAGTTTCAGCTGGAACATGTCGCGGTCGGTGGGCGGGAAAAACTGCATCGGCAGGGTGGAGGCGGCGACAAAACCGGCCAAGGGCATGAGGGCGCTGGCGGCAATACCGGCGACGGGATGGGCAATGATGAAATCCAGCACTCTGCGATAGCCCCTGGCGAGAACTGGAAAGGCCAGCCCCTGGCGCCAGGCGCTGTGGGGCGCATCCGGCTCCGGCTCATAGTCAAACCAGGCGGCAAAGGCCGGGATCAGGGTCATGCTGAGGATGAAGGACGAGGCCACGGCGACAATCACCGACACCCCCATCATGCCGATGAACTCGCCCGCGCCGCCCGGCATCAGAGCGATGGGCGCAAAGGCGAAAATCGTGGTCAGGGTCGAGGCCAGAAGCGGCGCGAACAGGTGTTTCATGGCCTTGGCAATGGCCTCTTGCGGCCCGGCGCCGCGGCGCCGCATCAGCTCGTATTCATCGACCATGACAATGGCGGTGTCGATCAGCAGGCCAAGCGCGATGACAATGCCGGTGACCGACATCTGGTGCAGGGTCGCCCCCATGAACTTGTAGCTTGCCAGCAGCATCATCACCGTCAGCGGCAGCGCCGTGCCGACAATCAGCGCGGCGCGCCAGCCCATGGTCAGCAGGGTGATGACAAACACGATCAGCGCCGAGAACAGCAGGTTGATGGCCAGCCCGGTGAGGCGCTTGCTGACATAGCCTTCCTGCTTGAACACCACATCCAGATGAATGCCCGGCGGCAGGCTGGCGCGGGTCTTGCGGATGATGTCCATGGCCTCTTTTGTCCAGAGGTCCACCCTCTGGTTGGGCGTGGCAAAGGCCGAAACCAGCACCACGCGGCGGCCATTGCGATAGGCGCGGGACGGTTCCGGAGAGCGGATGCCCTTGGACACCGTGGCAATGTCGCCGACCCGGGTGACGCTGCCATGCGGGCCGCTGCGCACCGGGATGGCGCGAATGCGCGACACGCCATCGAAGGCACCGGCAATTTCCATGGACAGGTTATGGGCCGCGCTGCGCACCCGGCCGGCCGGGGCCTTGGCGTCCGCGGCGGCAATGATGCGCGCCAGCGCCGCTGTATCCAGCCCCAGCGCGGCCAGCATGTCCTGGTTCGCCTCAACGCGGATTTCCTCTTCCACGGCGCCATAAACCTTGGTTTCCTTGGTGCCCTGCATGATCTGGAAATGCTGTTGCAGATCGCGCGCCAGCCGCGACAGGATGGGAAAGGCGTCCAGGCCATCCTGGTCCACCGAAAATGCAGCAATCAGGGTATCGGCGCCGATGTGCTGGCGGCGCAGGTCCGGGGCGCTGGCGCCCGGCGGCAGGAACGGCCTGGCCTTGTTGATCTGCTCGCGCACCTTTGTCCAGGCGGGCTCGACCCG
>JALWUB010000189.1 GCA_026993275.1 Robiginitomaculum sp.
CAGAAGACCTATCAGGAGTGGATCGGCAGCGCCCGCGAGAATCTGGGCTGGCACAATGTCGAGCGCGAGGTCCGGCGCAAGGACGGCTCGCTGGGCTGGATCACCGTCAAGGGCCGCGCCGTGATGGATGAGCACGGCAACATTACCGGATTCCGCGGTGCCATAACCGACACCACGGAACGCCATGGCTTCATCGAAAAGCTGCTGGAGAGCGAACGGCGCACCAATGATGCCGTGCGCATTGCCGAGAGTTGCATTTTCGACCTCGATCCGGACGGGCGCATGACCTATGTCTCCAACAATGCGCGGCAATTGTTTGGCGCCGGGCCGGAAGAGCTGATTGGCCAGATGACCCATGTGCTGGCGCCAGAGCTCAAGCCGCGCCATGTCGAATGGCTGGAGGCGATCCGCAATGCCGATGGCGGCCTGGAAAGCGAGATCAGGATGACGCCGCTGGATGGCCGCCCGCCCCTGTGGATGCGCACCATTTGCCGGGTGCTGACCAATGATGCGGGCGAACTGATCGGGTATCGGGGCTTTGCCATAGACATCACCGCCCGCAAGCAGGCGGACATGGAAATCATCAAGGCCAAGCGCGAGGCCGAGGCCGCGGCAGAGGAGCGGGCGCGCTTCCTGTCCACCATGAGCCACGAAATCCGCACGCCGCTGAATGCCATGATCGGCATGACCGATTTGCTGCTGGACATGGAGCAGCCCCCCGAACAGAAGGCCCTGACCAGCAGTGCCAACACGGCGGGCAGGCACCTTCTGGGCCTGGTCAATGACATTCTGGACTTTTCCAAGCTTGATGCCGGCAAGCTGGCGATTGAAAACACGCCTTTCGATCTCGAAGACGAATTGAACACCGTGCGCGACATGATGGCGGAAAGCGCCCGGGAAAAGGGGCTGGCGCTTGAGCTCAGCATTGCCGCCAAGGCGCGCGGCTGCTTTAGCGGCGATCCGCAAAGGTTGCGGCAGATCCTGGTCAATCTTGTGGGCAATGCCATCAAGTTTACCGAGCGCGGCCGGGTCGGCATCAGCGTTTCAGCGGTCAAGCGCGGCTGGCTGCGCTTTGAGGTTGCCGATACCGGCACCGGCATTCCAGAGGACGTGCTGCCAGAACTGTTTCAGGATTTCGCCCAGGCAGACAGCTCGATCACCCGCAAATATGGGGGCACCGGCCTGGGGCTGGCCATCAGCAAGCGCCTGACCGAGCGCATGGGCGGCACAATCGGCGTGCACAGCACGCTGGGGGAAGGCAGCACCTTCTGGTTTGAACTGCCGCTGAAACGCGCCAGAAAAGGCCGCCGCAAGAGCGACCGGCTGCGCGCCAAAACGGCGAAAGCGCCGGAAAACTGGCATTTGCGCGTCCTGGTGGCCGAGGACAACCCGGCCAACCAGATGCTGATCCGGACCCTGCTGACGCGGCTGGGCCACGAAGTGGTCATCGTCAATAACGGCCGTGAAGCGGTGCAGGCGGTGCAGGCGGCGCGGTATGATCTCATCCTCATGGATGTGCAGATGCCGGAGCTGGACGGGGTGTCGGCCACGCGGCAATTGCGCGATGAGGGCTGCACGGTGCCGGTCATT
>JALWUB010000190.1 GCA_026993275.1 Robiginitomaculum sp.
GCACCAATGCCCCCGTCACGGTCTTTGCCACCATCATCAATGCGGATGCGAGCAACACAGCGCAATCCTGTTCGATCGCCCTGCCTGCCGGTTACCCGGCGAGCCTGCTTTATCAGACCACGGACGCGGCCACCAATGCCCTGACAGGAACGCCGGACACGCCCGCAGATCTGGCGCCGGGTGCGGCCCAGAGCTTCCTGGTCAGCATCACGCCTGATGCGGCCATGCCCGCACAAAACGACCTTTATCTGGTGTTTGACTGCGCCAACACGGCCCCGGCGCCGCATTATCTGGGCACCAATACCCTGCATCTTGCGGCCAGTGCACAGACTGGCTCGCCCGACCTGATCGCCATTGCCGCAACGACTTCACATGATGGCATCGTGCACCTGCCTGCACCGCCCGGCAGTCATTTCTTCACGGCCGCAGCCATCAATATCGGCGCGGCCGGCACACTCACGGCCAGCATTGACGATGACGGAGCCGGCCTGCCGCTGGCCATTACCCTGTGCCGCACCGATGCGCAGGGCGTGTGCCTGGCGCCGCCCGCGGCAAATGTGCCGCTTGACCTTGCGCACGATGAAACCACGTTCATTGCGGTGTTCCTGAGCGCCACAGGGGCAGTGCCGTTTGATCCGGCACTGCACAGGCTGAGCCTGCGCTTCACCGATAGCGCAGGCGTTTTGCGCGGCGGCACCAGCGTGGCGGTGCGCACGCCTTGACAGCGGCGTCAGCCCTCACACATGCCCTTCGGCGGCCAGCCTTGCGGCGCCAATGCCCCAGTCGGGCACCTTGCCCTTGAGATCGAAGAACATGCGCCGGTATTGCATTTTCAGCATGAACGGAATGCGGCCGATTTTCAGCACTTCGACATCGCCGCCAAACCAGGTGTTGGAGCGCACATAGAAGGCCTTGCCCGCCCCCATGTCGCCAATGCAGAAGACCATGGGCTGCAGCGGCTTGTTGGCTTCCTCGTCGTCCAGAAGGCCCAGGTCAAACGCGACCTGGCGGCCAATGATGTCGGTTTCCTGGTGGCCGATGGCGGCCTGTTTGGGCATGGTCACGGCGGCGCAGTCGCCCGCGGCAAACACTTCCGGGTATTCGGGATTGCGCATCAGCAAATTGGTGCGCACGAAGCCCATGGAGTCGCAGACCGGCTGACCACGCAGGAAATCATGCGCGACATAATCCGGAAACACGATGTTCAGCTCTGTCTCCAATTGCGTGCCATCGGCAAACTCGATGCCTTCCGGCGTCAGCGCCTTGATGTCCTGCACATTGTTGCGATAGTGGATGCCCATGCCGGACGCCATTTCAAGGAAGGCCTTGATGTTGTTGACCCCGGCATCCTCGGCCACCATTTCGCCCGGGGTGAAGGTGGTGATCAGGCTGGGTTCGCCGATTTTCTGTTGCTGCAGATAGGTGGCCATGGCGGTGGTCATTTCCAGCACCGGGCCTTCGCAGCCCGCGGCGGCGCGGGGGATCGAGCCGCCGGGGTAGGGCTCCAGCCCGTCGGCGCCATCGCCTTGATGGAAACGCGCCGAGCCGATGGCGATGGGCCCGCCCTTGTAGACGCCATCAAACAGGAATGCCCGCAGGCGCTCGCCGTGATACAGATCGCTGACCGTGTGGCCATGTTCGGCAAAGCCCTCAATGCGGTCATAGGCAAACTTGGCGCCAACCGCGATCACCAGATAATCGTAATCAAGGGTTTCGACTTCGCTGCCGGGGCGCTCATTGGGAACAAAGCTGACCGTCTTGGCATCCACATCCAGACCGCACACCTCGCCCTGGATAAAGGCAATGTCATCATCATCCAGCACCGGGCGCAGCGGCATGACCTGGTGCTTGCCCGGGTCGCGATTATCCATCACGTCGGCCGGGATATTGGGCACATAAAGCAGGTATTCGCGCCGTTCGATCAGGGTGATGGTCACCGCATCGCCGCAATATTCGCGAATGCGCTGGGCGCTGGCCAGGCCGGCAAAATTGCCGCCCAGCACGACAACATGAGGTTTTTTCTTGTCCATTTCGTTTTCCTTTCGCGTTATCCCCAGCTCCCCCGGCTTTTCTTAAAAACTGACCAGCTTTTTGGCGCCGCCGATAAAGGGCATGGCCTGGGCAACGCTGAGCAAGGGCACATCATAGCCAAGCTCGTCCTCAGATATGCCATTCAGGTCCAGCGACGCCTTGCAGCCAACAAACGTGACGCCATTGCGCAAGGCCTGGTCCATGAAATGCTTCAGGCTGTCGCCGCCTTCCTTGGGAAACACCGTTTCTGCCTCGCCCTTTTTGAGCAGCAAGGTGCCTTGCGCGGTGAAGAAGATCACCACATTCATGTCCATGGCCGCGGCGGTGGCGGCAAAAAAGAATGGCGCGGCGCAATGCTTGGGCGTGTCCGAGCCGCTGGTCATGATAATGGCAAAATCCACAGGCTCGTTTTCATCAAAGTCTAGGGTATTCATCAGGTTTCTCCATGACATCAGCGTGCAGGCGGCGCGGGCCTGATCCTGATGGCCGCGGCCCAGCCCTTGCAGGTGCAGGGTGGATATGGTCAGCCATTGCGCGGCGTAACAGTGCGGCGTAATGCCGCGCAGTCAGCACCAGCAAATATGCCCTAGCGAAAAGCCCGCCTGGCCCTTATGCTGCAAGGACACGAACAGCAACGGGCACATCATGACACCTTTCGATCTCACCCTGGCCCTGTTTGGCGGCTATCTGCTGGGCTCCATCCCCTTCGGGGTGTTGTTGTCGCGCTGGTATGGCCCTGGCGATGTGCGCAAGATCGGCTCCGGCAATATTGGCGCCACCAATGTGCTGCGCACCGGGCGCAAGGACCTGGCCCTGGCGACGCTGATTCTCGATGGCGGCAAGTCGGCGGCCAGCTACATCATCGCCACCCACGTCTTCAATCCCTATCTCGGGCTTGCCGCGGCCTATGCCGCGCTGCTGGGCCATTGCTATCCGGTGTGGCTGAATTTTCGTGGCGGCAAGGGCGTGGCGACCTTTTTTGGCGGCGTGCTGGCGGCGTTCTGGCCGGTGGGCGTGGCCTGCGGCCTGATCTGGCTGATCACCGCCTTCAGTGTGCGCATTTCGTCGGTCGCCGCCCTGCTGGCGGTCAATTCTGCGCCCGCCATCGCCCTGGCGCTGGGGCGTCCGGAAATTGCCGTGTTCTGCGGTCTCATGGCCCTGGTGATCAGCATCAGGCACTGGTCCAACATTGTCCGCCTGATGAAAGGCACCGAACCGCGCTTCGGGAAACCCAGGGAGTGAACGGCCGGCGCGCTCTTGGCCATCAGGCCCTGGTCGCCTGGTTGCGTCTGGCGCGCACGCCGCAAGTGGGGCCGGTGGCCTTTCGCGGCCTGTTGCAGCGCTTTGGCTCTGCCGAAGCGGCGCTGGACGCCTTGCCCGCCCTGGCGCGCCGTGGCGGCCGTGTCGATCCCTTGAAAATCACCAGCAAGGCCGCGGCGGAAGCGGAAATCGGCGCCCTGGAGCACCTTGGCGGTGTCATCCTGCCCAGCTGCGATCCGGACTATCCCGAAACCCTTGCGGCGCTGGACCCGCCGCCGCCCGTGCTCAGCGTGCTTGGCAATGCGGCTTTGCTGGCCAGACCGGCCTGCGCCATTGTCGGCGCCCGCAATGCCTCGGCCACCGGCATGCGCATGGCCCGGCACATGGCGCAGGAACTGGGCGATGCCGGTTATGTGATCGTGTCAGGCCTGGCCCGCGGCATTGATGGCGCTGCGCATCAGGGCGCGCTGCACAGCGGCACCATTGCCGTGGTCGCGGGCGGGGTGGATCATGTCTATCCGCCCGAGCACAGCGATTTGCGCGCTGCCATCATCCGCGATGGCGTTCTGGTGTCGGAGCGGCGCCTTGGGCACAGCGTCACCGCGCGTGACTTTCCGCGCCGCAACCGCATCATTTCGGGCCTCTCTCTTGGCGTGCTGGTGATCGAGGCGGCGGCGCGCTCGGGCTCGCTGATTACCGCCCGCTACGCGCTGGAGCAGGGCCGCGAGGTCATGGCCACGCCGGGCTCACCGCTGGACCCGCGCTGCAAGGGCACCAATGGCCTGATCAAGTCCGGCGCCGTGCTCGCCGAAACGGCGGCTGATGTCTGTGAGGCCCTGGCCGGGCGCCGCCCGCCGCGCCTGCACGAGCAGGGCGACCTTTTTGAAATGCCCGAGCCTGCATCCGCCAGCGAGCACGATGTGGAGCGCGCCCGCCCGGCGCTCTTGTCCTTGCTCAGCCTCAGCCCGGTGCCGCGGGATGAACTGGTGCGCCAGAGCGCCCTGCCGCCGGCCATTTGTGCCGCCGCCTTGCTGGAACTTGAACTGGCTGGCCAGGTCATCAGCCTGCCCGGCGGTGCTGTGGCGCTGGCGCCCGATATGTAAAGACCCGGCGCCAGGCACCGGGTCTTCATGACAGATTTGGCAGGGCTCAGCCCCTGGTCAGCTCAACCGTGGCGCTGACGCGCTCATTGATCGGCGCCAAGGCCTTGGTGAACAGGCTGGACGTCAGGCCGCCCAATGCCGCCAGTTCGGAAAACCAGGCTTCCGTGGCGGTTTTGGCGTAATCGGCTTGCAATTCCAGCATGTCCTGCAGGCTGTTGGCGCCCGCCATGGCCTGGGCGGCGGCAACGCCGTTTTCCAGGCTGGACGTGAAGTAGGACGCGGCTTCTGCATTGATGGCTTCAATGCCCTTGCTGGCCAGGCTCAGGCTCTCGACGACGGCTTCGCTGTTGGCCTTGACGAAATCGCCATAGCTGGCAACGGATTTCAGGGCCTTGTCCAGGCTGTCCTGGGCAGCCGATTCGATGCTGTCCTTGAGGGTGTCCGAATGGGTGGCCTTGGCCTTGCCGGTTTTGGCACCGGCAGCCTTGGCGGATGCGCTTTGTGTGCTCATGGGTGTCTCGCTCATGGGTTGGCTGGATGTTCGCAGATGCAAAAAGCAGAAATTCACAGTGTTTCTGGGATGGAAACTGACCAGAATATAGAGAAATCTCGCACCTGCGTCAAGAAATATGTTGCACCGCAACATTAAAAATTCCTTTACCGATTGGCAATCTGCGCCGCGCTAGGGTGGTGCGGTTTTCCACAAGCCCGGAGCACAGGGCATGCGGCGTGTTGCGCACACAATCATGGCCTTGCTGGTTGCCGTGGCTCCGGTCGCGGCGCTGGCAAAGTCCGCTGGCCAGCGTTTTGCTGCCATTGCCGTGGTCGAGGCCACCGGCGAAGTGCTGCATGCCCGCCATGCCGATGCGCCGCGCCATCCGGCGTCCCTGACCAAGGTGATGACCCTCTACCTGGTGTTTGAGGCGATCAAGGCCGGTGAACTGGGCTGGGATGACCGGCTGCGCATTTCCAAGAAGGCCGCCAGCGCCCATCCGGCCAGGCTTGGCCTGATTGCCGGGCAAAGCATCAGCGTTGAAGATGCCGTGCGGGCGCTGGTTACCAAAAGCGCCAATGATGCCGCCATCGTGCTGGCCGAACGCCTTGGCGGCGGCGAAGCCGTGTTTGCCACGCAGATGAACCGGAAGGCCCGGCAACTGGGCATGCGCCACAGCCATTTTGTCAATGCATCGGGCCTGCACAGCCCGCGCCAGGTCACCACGGCGCGGGACATGGCGATTCTGACCTACCGCATCCGCCATGACTTCCCGGCGCAGTTTCGCTATTTCTCGCTCAGCAAGATGGTCTGGAATGGCCATGAGATTCCCAATCATAATGCCTTGCTGGGCCGGGTTGCCGGCGTTGACGGGCTCAAGACCGGTTTCACCAATGCCTCGGGCTATAACATCATCGTCACCGCGGAGCGCGATGGCGAACGCCTGATTGCGGTGGTGTTTGGCGGAGCCT
Organism: Robiginitomaculum sp.; assembly: GCA_026993275.1. Lineage (GTDB taxonomy): Bacteria > Pseudomonadota > Alphaproteobacteria > Caulobacterales > Maricaulaceae > Robiginitomaculum_B. Next base: position 5,859 of record JALWUB010000190.1, read on the forward strand.
CCGCAGCGCAGCGCGATGCCTATGCAACGCGCCTGCTGGAGCGCGCCTTTGCGGTGCTGGCCAGCCGCCGCGCCAAGAGCAAGCCTGCACCCGGCGCCATGCCGCCTGATCTGAATGACCGCGCCCCGGTTCTGGTCGCCGGCCTGCCCGGGGAAGCCGCGCAGGGGGCGAGCGAGCGCCGCGGCGTGCGGATTGTCATTGATGATAGCATCGAAACCCGGCCGCTGCCCGGGCTGAAGCCCTCGCCTGGCCCCGGCATTGCCGGGGCGGCAGCAGAGCCCGGCAGAGCCTGGGCCGTGCAGGTCGGGGCCTTCATGACCCGCGCCCAGGCCGAGGCGCGCCTGCGCCATGTCAATGCCATCAGTCTCGCGGCACTGTCCGGCAGGACCGGCCGCATCATCGCGGCACAACGCAATGGCAGCCCGCTTTACCGGGTGCGCTATGCGGGCCTAGACAGTGCCAGCGCACACCGCATTTGCGCAACGCTGAATGCCGCTGCAGAGCCATGCTTTGCCGTGCCGCCCATGGCTGCCGCCATGGCGTCCGGGGCTTCAGAATGAAAAGGTTGCGCCTTCCAGCGCCTTCAGCCTGAGCACAATCAGAAGATCGCGCAATTCCTGGCGTGCCGCCACATGGCTCATGGTGAATGAAATGGCGCTGCCCTCGTCGGTCAGATCCAGCAGGGTCAGGCCAGAGAGAAACAGCTCGCGGTAAATCACCCGCTCGCCAAAGCCCGGCGCCAGACGGAAGCCAAGCCGGGT
>JALWUB010000191.1 GCA_026993275.1 Robiginitomaculum sp.
GCGAACACCTTGATGTGGGCGACGACAATATGGTTGGGGTCGGCCCTGTCGAGGCCGAGATTGGTGACCTCGCCGACCTTGATGCCGTTAAAGCGCACTTCGCTGGATTTGGACAGACCGCGCACCGGGCCTTCGAAAATGACATCGTATTCGGCGTATTTCTGGTTGAAGCTGACCTGGCCCAGCCACAGGGTGAACAGCGCCGCGGCGGCGAGAATGCTTATGGTGAAGGCGCCGACCAGAGCGTAACGCGATTCCGATTCCATCTCTTACTCCACCGCCTCCAGGGCGTTATCCTGCGTGCACGCCGATCGGTCCCAGCGGCTGCGCTTGCCATGAAAATAGGACCGGATCCAGGGATGCCTCGATTTCAGAACCTCCGCAATCGGCGCATTGATTTCAACCTTTTTGTCGGCCAGCACCGCAACCCGGTTGCAAATCGCATAAAGGCTGTCGAGGTCATGGGTGACCATGAACACCGTCAGATTGAGGGTGGATTGCAGATCGCCGATCAGATCGTCAAAGGCGGCGGCGCTGATCGGGTCGAGGCCGGAGGTCGGCTCGTCGAGAAACAACAGCTCCGGATCAAGCGCCAGGGCGCGCGCCAGCGCCGCGCGTTTCAACATGCCGCCGGAAAGCTCGGCAGGCTTCTTGTTGCCCGCCTCGGCCTCCAGCCCGGCGAGCAGGATTTTCATGTCCGCCAGTTCGCTCATCAGCTTTTCGGACAGGCTGGTGTGCTCGCGCAGCGGCAGCATGACGTTCTGCTTGACGGTCAGCTGGGAAAACAGCGCGCCGTTCTGAAACAGCACGCCCCAGCGGCTCTCCAGGCCGCGGCGCCCGCTGGCGGTGGCGGTGTTGTGCCCCAGCACTTCCACGCTGCCCCCCTGCGGTGTGCGCAGACCCAAGATGGTGTTCATCAGCACCGACTTGCCGGTGCCCGAACCGCCGACCAGGCCCAGCACCTCGCCGCGATAGACATCAAGGTTCAGGCCGTCATGGACAACGTGCCGGCCAAAGGCGCTGCGCAGATTGCGCACCTTGATGACAATGTCCCGCTCCGCCGCCATCACCAGTCCAGTTCCAGATAGATCATTGCGAACACCGCATCCAGAAAGATCACCGTGAACAGCGATTGCACCACCGAGGCCGTGGTGCGCTTGCCCAGCGACTGCACATTGCCCTCGACCAGCAGGCCCTGGCGGCAGCCAATGGTGGCGATGGCAATGGCAAACACCGGCGCCTTGGCAATGCCGACCCAGAAGTGAATCAGCGGCACATTGGCCTGCATGCGCGAGATGAACAGGCTGGGCGACACATCGAGCACGGCCCAGGTCACCAGCATGCCGCCCAGCAGGCCGGTCATCATGGCGGCAAAGCCCAGCACTGGCGCCATGATCACGCAGGCGATCACCCGGGGCAGCACCAGCACCTCGAACGGGTCCATGCCGAGCACCTGCATGGCATCGATTTCCTGGCGCATCTTCATGGCGCCGATCTGCGCGGTAAAGGCGCTGTCGGAGCGCCCGGCCAGGATCAGCGCCATCACCATGACGCCAAATTCGCGCAGCACCGCCAGCGATACCAGGTC
>JALWUB010000192.1 GCA_026993275.1 Robiginitomaculum sp.
TGCGCAGCGCCGCAACGAACATGGTCAATCTGCTGCTGCCGGCCGGTCCGCCCACTGGCAATGTCAAGATCGGCATTGTGCCCTTTGATATCGGCGTCAATGTCGGCACCCAGAATGCCAATGCCCCATGGCTTGTCAGTTACTATGGGAGCCAGAACGGCAACCGCACTTCTGGGCACAGGCACAAAAAGAAGAAGAAAAAGAAGAAAAGAGGCGGCGGCAACGCGCCAGTGTGGCGAGGCTGTGTCGGCCCCCGTGCGAACAATAATGATGTCAATGATTCCAGCGCCACCGGCAATGCCAGGATACCGAAGATTTACGATGACCAGACCAGCTGCAATTTGCCGGCGATCCTGCCCCTCACAGAGAACAGGACGGCCCTGATTGCAAAAGCCAAGGCCATGCAGGCTGCAGGCTGGACCTATATCCCCGAAGGCCTGGCCTGGGGCTGGCGGGTGCTCTCGCCCAAATTGCCCTATAATGAAGGCGTGGCCTATTCGGATCCGGACTGGCAGAAAATCCTTGTGCTGATGACTGATGGCGCCAACACGGTCCGGTGGACCTGGTCCGGCGGCCAGCCTTCTGCGCAAAAGGGCGTGTCGAGCACGGTTGGCGATGCCAAGACCAAGGTTTTGTGCAAACGCATAAAACTGAGCGGCATCACCATTTACACCGTGGCGTTTCAGGTCAGTTCCTACAGCACCCGCAAAATGCTGGAAAATTGCGCCAGCACTCCCAAAAACTATTTTGATGCCAGGAACAATGCCCAGCTCGAGGCGGCCTTCGCCAAGATTGGCGGCGACATCAACAATCTGCGCCTGAGCAAATAAGCGCACATCGCCGGTTTTCTTGCCGCAGAATGGTTTGCTTTTTACGCGCGATTTTTACCAATCGATAAAGGCTTTTCTCAGGCCTGGGTTAAGTTTTGCCCGCCACACTGTGCGTCTCGTGGAAAAAAGAAGACTTGCCATGTGCACACACTCACGCCTTGCATCCCCTCTTGCCGCCTTCGCCCGCAATCAAAACGGCGGCGTGGCCATGTATTTCGCCCTGGCTCTGGTGGCCATTGTCACCCTGATGGGCATGGCCCTTGATTTCAACCGCGCCATCAACCTGCGCACCAGCCTGGCCGCCGCGGCCGATGCTGCAGCACTGGCCACGGCGCGCGACCCGGATGTCACGCCCGCCACCTTGCAGGCCCGCGCCGAAGCCTTCTTCCTGGCCAACATGCAGGGCCAGCACAGCGGCACAAACTATACGGTTGCGGCATCTGAACTGCCTGATGGCGATGGCGTGCACATTGACGTCAGCGCAAAGATCAACACCATTCTGGCGGGCCTTGTGGGCATTGACCAGTTCACTGTCAGGACGCAAAGCGAAGCGGTCTACAACACCACCAAGATCGAGCTCGCCATGGTGCTCGACAATACCGGCTCGATGCGCTGGAACGGCAAGATCCAGACGCTCAAGCAAGCCTCCGGCGACATGGTGGATCTGCTGCTGCCCGCCGGCCTGCCCTCGGAAAACGTCAAGATCGGCATCATTCCTTTCGATATTGGCGTCAATGTCGGCACCGCACTGGC
>JALWUB010000193.1 GCA_026993275.1 Robiginitomaculum sp.
GATCTGGTCAATTTCAAAAACACCTGGCTGCGCCCGGACAATGCCACGGTGTTCGTGGTGGGCGACACCACCCTGGATGAAGCCAAGGCCCAGCTCAACCGCGTGTTTGGCAAGTGGAAGCCTCCGGCAACGCCAAAGCCGGTGAAGAACATCAGCACCGTGCCATTGCCGGAACAGGGCAAGGTGGTGCTGATCGACAAGAAGCACGCGCCGCAAACCCTGATCCTGGCGGGTGAAGTTGCCACGCCGGGCAGCGCACCGGACATGCTGCTGTTTAATGTCGTGAACGACATCCTTGGCGGCAAGTTCACGGCGCGCATCAATATGAATTTGCGTGAGGACAAGCACTGGGCTTACGGCGCTTACACGTTCACACAAAAAGCAAAGGGGCAGCGGCCATGGCTTGTCTATGCGCCCGTTCAAACGGACAAGACAAGTGATGCCCTTGCTGAGCTTGAAAAGGAAATCCGCGACTTCAAGACCACCCGCCCGCCTACGCAGGAAGAACTGGACAAGGTCGTCCGGGACAATACCAACCGGTTGCCCGGATTGTACGAAACGGGAGCTGCCGTGCTGAACAGTTTGATGGTTTCTGAAACCTATGGCCGTCCTTATGACTTCGCCGTTCATCTGAAGGACAAATATGCCGCCATGACGCCAGAAGACGTCAAGGCCGAAAGCAAGGTGATCCAGCCGGACAAGCTGATCTGGATCATTGTCGGCGATGTGGACAAGATCCGCCCCGGCATCGAGGCCCTCAACCTTGGCCCCATCGAGGTCTGGGACGCAGACGGCAACAAGGTCGAATAGACGCGGCCATTGTTGTCAGTGCGGCCAGAATCCACAACACGGCTCACCCCGGCCCGGCAGCGTTACGCAGACAAGGCTGCATCCCTCATGATCAGCGCTGTCGAACCATGGAGGCTGCGGTCCTTCCCGCCAGCACGGCCTTTTCCTCCCCTGCGCAGCGGGGGAGGTGGGCGCGCAGCGTCCGGAGGGGGCGAGGCCGGAGGAGCAAGGGGCGCTGGCGCCTTGGCTCAGGCGGCGTGTTCCGGCGCCGGGGTCCTGTTTTCGCTGCCGCGGTTGAGCAGGTAATAGAGCACCGGCACCGCCAGCAGGGTCAGGAAGGTGCCGACAATGAGACCGCCAATGGCGACGACTGCGAGCGGTGAAAGGCGCTCCAGCCCGACCGCCCATTGTGCCGCCACCGGCACCATGCCCACCGCCGAGGCCCCGGCGGTCATCAGGATCGGCCGGGTGCGCAAGGCAACCGCCTGCAGGATGGCGTCTTTCAGCGCCACCCCCTCGCTGCGGGCGCGCTTGGCAAAATCGATCAGCAAAATGCCGTTATTGACGGTAATGCCCATCAGCAGGATGAGGCCCATGAAGGCCGGCATGGAGCCATGCTTGCCCGCCAGCATCAGCGCCCAGGCGGCGCCAATGACCGACAGCGGCAGGCTGGCCATGACCGCCAGCGGATCGATGAAGGAGCGGAAGGTCACCACCAGCATCAGCGCCAGAAACACCAGGCCGACGGCCAGCGCCACGCCCAGCCGCTTGAAGGATTCCAGCGCCTGCTTGTA
>JALWUB010000194.1 GCA_026993275.1 Robiginitomaculum sp.
GTGTGGGGAATGCCGGGGGACAACACCAGCGCCGCAATCCCGCTCCAGTCGCGCCGCGCCGGATCCTCGCACACAAACCCCGCCTGCGCCGCCGCCTCGCGGCGCGCCGCATCATCATCCCAGGCAATCACCTTTGCGCCGCCTTTGTGCAAGGCCCGCGCGGCGCTCAGCCCGGTGCGGCCCAGCCCCAGCACAACCACGCTTTGCCCATCATATCCCGTGGCGGCAAACACCTTTTCCTCCTATCGCAGTTTCAGGGTCGCCAGACCCAGCAGCGCCAGAATGACGGCAATGATCCAGAACCGGATGACAATCGTTGGCTCGGCCCAGCCCAGCTTTTCAAAATGGTGGTGAATGGGCGCCATCCGGAATACCCGCTTTCCGGTCAGCCGGAAGGAGGCCACCTGCACGATGACGGAAACCGCCTCCAGAACAAACAGGCCGCCGATAATGGCCAGCACAATCTCGTGCTTGATGGCCACCGCTATGGTGCCGAGCGCCGCTCCCAGCGACAACGAGCCGGTATCGCCCATGAACACCAGCGCCGGCGGCGCATTCCACCACAAAAAGCCCAGCCCGCCGCCCAGCAGCGCCGCCACCAGCACCGCCAGTTCGGACGTGCCCGGCACATAGGGCAGTTGCAGGTATTCGGTATAGTCCACCCGGCCGACGATATAGGCGATCAGCCCCAGGCTGGCCGCAGCAATCATCACCGGCACGATGGCCAGGCCATCGAGCCCGTCGGTGAGATTGACGGCATTGGATGCCCCGACAATGACAAAGGCGCCAAAGAGAAGGTAAAACGGGCCAAGATTGATCAGCAAATCCTTGAAGAACGGCACCGCCACGGATGTGGCAAAGCCGGGCGGCGCCGATGGCGAAGCCGCGCTCAGGCGCATCACCAGATAGACGGCAATCCCGGCCAGGATGAATTCGCCCAGCAGCCGCACGCGCCCGGACACGCCGCCATGACTGCGGTTCTTGACCTTGGTGTAGTCGTCGGCAAAGCCGATCAGGCCAAAGCCGCACAAGACGCCCAGCACGATCCACACATAGGCATTGCCGGGATTGACCCAGAGCAGGGTGCTGACCACCGCCGGAAACAGGATCAGCACGCCGCCCATGGTCGGGGTGCCGGCCTTCTCGATCAGGTGGCGCTCGGGGCCGTCCGTACGGATCGGCTGCCCGGTCTTTTGCTTGATCCGCAGCCACTCGATCAACGGCTTGCCAAACCAGAATGCCAGGATCATTGACGTCATCATGGCGCCGCCTGAGCGAAAGGTGATGTAGCGCAAGACATTGAACAGCGAGAACTGGTCGGCGAGAGGATAGAGAAAATGGTAAAGCATGGTGTTTTCTAGACCTCTTCGCGGACCGGGCCGGCCTTGAACGCCGCCGCTATTTCATGGATGCAAGAGCCGTTGGAGCCCTTGAGCAGAACAACATCACCGGCCTCTATGGCCTTGCCAAGGGCTTCGCGCAACGCCTCGATGCTCTCGAACCAGCCGCCACGGCGCTGGCCCGGCAGGGCCTGGTGCAAATGGCGCATCAGCGGCCCGGTGCAATAGACCCGGTCAATGCC
>JALWUB010000195.1 GCA_026993275.1 Robiginitomaculum sp.
ATTGACGAAGCCATTGCCGAACTGGAAACCGGCCGCGCCTGGATGCAGGCGCGCCTGGCTGATCTGGAACCCTCGGACGAACTCAAATCCCGTGCCCGCGCCTTTGAGGCGCTGGCCCGCGCCCGCCTCGAACCTTAAGGAGACTTTTCCATGCCCAGCTATACCGCCCCGCTTCGCGACATGAAGTTCCTGCTCCACGAAATGCTGGAGATCGAGCAATATCACGACCTGCCGAAGTTTTCCGAAGCGCCGCGCGATCTTTCCGACGCGATTCTGGAAGAGGCGGCCAAGTTTGCGCAAGGCGTATTGCAGCCGCTGAACCAGGTCGGCGATGTCGAGGGCTGTGTGCGCCATGAGGACGGGTCGGTGACGACACCGCCCGGCTTCAAGGATGCTTTCGACCAGTTCGTGCAAAATGGCTGGCCGCTGCTGGGCGCCGATCCGGAATATGGCGGCCAGGGCCTGCCTGGCGTGCTGGGCATTGCCGTCTCGGAAATGATGAGCGCTGCCAACACCGCCTTTGCCATGTATCCGGGCCTCACCCGCGCCGCTGTCGAAGCCATTCAGGCAGGCGGCAGCGAGGAGCAAAAGCGCAAATACCTGCCCAAGATGACCACCTGCGAGTGGGGCGGGACGATGAATCTCACCGAGCCCCATTGCGGCACGGATCTGGGGCTGCTCAAGACCAAGGCGGTGCCGCAGCCCGATGGCACCTACAAGATCACCGGGCAGAAAATCTTCATCTCGTCCGGCGAGCATGACCTGACGGAAAACATCATCCACATGGTGCTGGCGCGCATTGAGGGGGCGCCTGCGGGCACCAAGGGCATTTCGCTCTTCATCGTGCCCAAGTTTCTGGTCAATGACGACGGCTCGCTGGGAGAGCGCAACAGCGTCACCTGCGGCTCGATCGAGCACAAGATGGGCATTCACGGCAATTCCACCTGCACGATGAATTACGACGAGGCCACCGGCTATCTCATCGGCAAGGAAAACAAGGGCTTGCGGCTGATGTTCGTGATGATGAACGCGGCCCGCCTGGGCACCGGCATGCAGGGGCTGTGCCAGTCGGAAGTGTCCTACCAGAATGCCGTCACCTACGCCAAGGAACGGCTGCAGGGGCGCTCGCTGACGGGGCCGAAAAACCCCGACGGCCCGGCCGACCCGATCATCGTGCACCCGGATGTGCGGCGCATGCTGCTGGAGGCCAAATCGGTCACCGAGGGCTGCCGCGCCTTTCTCTACTGGACCGCGCTTTATGGCGATCTCGAACATCTCAGCCCGGATGAAGAGGTGCGCGAAAAGGCCGCCGACTACATGGCGCTGATGACCCCGGTGGTCAAGGCATACATGACGGACCGCGGCTATTACAACGCCACCAATGCCCAGCAGGTCTATGGCGGCCATGGCTATATCGAGGAATGGGGCATGTCGCAGTTCGTGCGCGATGCGCGCATCGGCATGATCTATGAAGGCGCCAATGGCGTGCAGGCGCTGGACCTGGTGGGCCGCAAGCTGGCCATGCATGGCGGCCGCCCGATCATGCGCTTTTTCACCGAACTGGACGAGTTCATCGCCG
>JALWUB010000196.1 GCA_026993275.1 Robiginitomaculum sp.
GGCTGATGGAGACGCATTGCGCCAGCGCTTCCGGGTTGCTGATCGCCCCCATGAAGTCGCTCATGCGCAAGACAAACTCCTCGTAGTTTTTTTCACTGTTGTCCGGGTCAAGATACATCAGCATGACAGGAAAATAGATCCGCTTTGCCGGTGTATTGACTTCGCTTTCCTGCATGATGTCCTTTTCGCGCAGGATCGCGGCCTGGTTTTGCAGCACCAGGCTGCAGCGCCGTTCCCCGTTTTGCAGCACCGCGCCATTGATGACGAAGCGTTCTGAAGGCTTGAGAGACAGTTTTAATGGCATTTGGGGTCCGGCTCCGTCTTAAGCCCTGGCCGGAGACAACTCCGGACAGGCAATCATCATGACAAAAATCACTAAACGAAGCCTAAAGCGGATTGGTTAATGAAGCCCTGCACGGCAGCCGGCATCATTAGCACGGCGTTAATCGGCGCGGCCCACACTGGCCGCCTGGTCATGCCGCCAAAGACAGGGAGACTGATGTGGACTCATCCTTGAAGGAGTTTCTGGACGCCGCGCCCGAGCCGCAAAAGCGCGATACGCTTGGCGCCGCCGGCGGCGCCAGCCTGCCCGCGATTGCCGCTTCGTCCGAACAAAAGGTGCCGCCAAAGGTGCTGGCGGTGCTGCGCCGCGCCAAGGCACAGCTGGATGCGCACAATTTCCCGGCCGCCGCCAAGCTCTGCCTGCGCGCCCTCGACATGGACGAAAATTGCGCCCTGGCCAATCATGTCATGGGCATTGCCCTGGACAAGCTCGGCCATTTGTCGAAGGCGCTGGAGTTTTACGAGCGCGCCATCACGCTCAATGCAGGCGAGGCCGAGGTTTACCAGAACATTGCCCTGGTGGCCTGGAAGCTGGACATGCTGGAGGCGGCGGAAAAGTTCCTGCAGGTGTTCCTGCAATTGCGCCCCGGCGATGCCAATGGCGTCATCAATCTGGGCGGCGTGCTGCGCGATCAGGGCCGCTTTGACGAGGCCGTGGAACTGATCCGGGCCTGCATTTACGCCAACCCGGACAAGGCCATGCTGTGGAACGCCCTGGCGACGGTGCTGCTGGAGGCGGGCGATCCGCACCAGGCGCTGACCTTTTTCGACGAGGCCTTGCGGCTGGAGCCGCAAAGCGGCCGCATCTGGCACAATCTCGCCTATGCGGCGAGCCTTGCGGGCGACCGTGCCCGCGCCGTGGAGGCGGGCGAGAAGGCACTGAAGCTGAGCAAGGATCCGGAAGACCGGGCCACCATCGAATACGGCCTCAGCCAGGCCTATCTGGCGCTGGGGCGCCTGCGGGAAGGCTGGAAGGCGCATCTGTCGCGGTTTGATCCGGCCAGCCCGGTCAACATGCTGATCGCCATCGACGCGCCGCGCTGGGACGGCGAGGGCGACCTCAAGGGCAAGCGGGTGTTGCTGATGGGCGAGCAGGGCCTGGGCGACGAGGTGCTGTACATGAATGGCGCCGCGGATTTCATCGCCCTGCTGGGCCCCCATGGCCAGGCCGATTTTGCCGTTGAAAAGCGGCTGATGCCGGTGGTGGCGCGCACCTTCGCTCCCGAAAACCTCTACCGGCACATGACCGTCACCCGCGAGGGGCGGCAGATCCGCATCATCCCCGATGTCACGGACTGGAGCGCCTATGACTATTATGTACCGCTGGGCAATGCCCTGATGGCGGTGCGCCAGTCGCTTTCGGACTTTCCGGACCATAGCGGCTATCTGCAGCCGGACCCGGACAAGCTTGCGGCCATGCGCGAGGCCGTTGCCGCCTTGCCGCCGGGTCCCCGGGTCGGCCTGTGCTGGAAGTCGATGGTGATGACCGCCAACCGCTCCAAGTATTTCAGCCCCTTCGAGGCCTGGAAGCCGGTCCTGAAAACCCCCGGCGCGGTGTTCGTCTCCATGCAGTATGGCGATTGCACGGCAGAGATTGCGCAGGCGCAAGAGGAACTGGGCGTGACCATTCACGAACTGCCCGGCCTCGACCTCAAGGACGATCTCGACGGCGTCGCCGCCGCCGGGATGGCGCTGGACCTGACCATCGGGCCCATGAATGCCTCGACCAATCTGGCCGCGGCCCATGGCGGCCTGGTGTGGTTTCTGGCCAGCCCGGACCACTGGCCGCTGCATTCGACCGGGCGGCTGCCCTGGTATCCGTCGGCGCGGGTGTTCTCGCCAGAGGACTTTGGCCAGTGGGGGCCGGTCATGGACAATGTTGCCGCCGCCCTGGCGCAGACCGTCAGCACCCGAAAAGCCGCCTGACCCTTGCCCGCTCCTGCCCCGGCGGCTACCACTTGGCCGCAGAAAGGGGAAAGGCCATGCGTTTTGAAGGCACCGAAAACTACGTTTCCACCCGCGATCTCTCCATCGCCGTCAATGCCGCCATCACCCTGGAGCGGCCCCTGCTGGTCAAGGGCGAGCCCGGCACCGGCAAGACCATGCTGGCGATCGAGGTCGCCAAGGCGCTGGATGCGCCGCTGATCGAGTGGCACGTCAAGTCCACCACCAAGGCGCAGCAAGGCCTTTACGAATATGACGCGGTGGCGCGGCTGCGCGATTCGCAACTGGGCGACCCGCGTGTCGAGGACGTCAGGAACTACATCCGCAAGGGCAAATTGTGGGAAGCCTTCACCTCGCCAAAGCGGCCGATCCTGCTGATCGACGAAATCGACAAGGCCGACATCGAGTTTCCCAACGACTTGCTGCAGGAACTCGACCGCATGGAGTTTCATGTCTATGAGACCGGCGAGGTGATCCGCGCCAGGACCCGGCCGGTCATCATCATCACCTCGAACAATGAAAAGGAATTGCCGGATGCGTTCCTGCGCCGCTGCTTCTTCCACTTCATCCGCTTTCCGGACGAAGAGACCATGCAGGCGATCGTGGACGTGCACTTTCCCGGTATCAAGAAACGCCTGGTCGCCGAGGCGCTGAAGATTTTCTATGACATCCGCAAGGCGCCGGGCCTGAAGAAAAAGCCCTCCACCTCCGAACTGCTCGACTGGCTCAAGCTGCTTCTCGCCGAAGACGTGGACGCCATGACCTTGCGGGAGCGCGATCCGCGCAAGCTGATCCCGCCGCTGCACGGGGCGCTTTTGAAAAACGAGCAGGACGTGCAGCTTTTCGAACGCCTCGCCTTCATGGCGCAGCGCGAGGGCTGAACATGTCCTTCGGTCCCTGGCAGTTTGGAACCACCGAACTTATTGCCATTGTGCAAGTTGTGGTTGTTTTTTGTGCTGCCTGGTGGGCCAAAGACACTGCCCAGAGCTGGTTCAAAAAAAGAGCCACAATCCGCAAGGCGGAAACGGCGGAAAAATGCATGGTATTGATGTATGAGGCGGAGGAAGTTTTCAGGTATATCCGGCTTGCAGGCGGTGTGCCCTTCGACGTGTTAAAGCTCAAAGACCGCGAAAAAGCTGAGGGCCTTTACCAGCATGGAATGGATCGCGTGAACCACCATGCTGAATATTTTCAACGGGTACTGGCACACCTGCCCATCACCAAGGCGTTTCTCGGTAAAGATATTCATGACGGGTTGAAAGTCATATTATTAATCCGTAATGATATTACATACGCTCTATATGACCGCTACAACCTGTCACTGGAAGAGGCAAGCGCTGGAAGCCCTGAGGAAAGACTGGCGCAAGATAATGACAAGCGCGCCAGGGCAAATGAATACAGACGCATTATTTACGGCAATTTCGATGAAAACGATGCGATCTGGCAAAGGTATCTGAAAACCTGTACTGCCCTCGAAGTCAAGCTTCTGCCCATCATCGGGGCCGTCTAAACGGCCACCTTGAGGAATCCAGCAACGCTGGGTCTTCAAGGCCATCGGGGCGCCTTTGAACCCCAGGCATGAGATATTCCGCTTTTCTCATCACGCCGCTCTCACGGCTTTCTGATTTCAAGGTGAGGGGCGGTTGTGGCATGATCCCTTTCAGGCTGAGGCGCCCCAAAGCAGGAGGTCTGAAGATGAGCCGCATGCAGGATCTGGTCGATATTGCCTTTCACCGCTGGGAGCGCGCGGAAATGAAGGCACAGGGCCAAAAGCCACCCTTGGCCTGCTCTTCCGATATTGCCTGCGCACTGCCGCTGCCGCCCCAAAAACGCGCCCGCATCCGCGCTGCCTTTGCTGCGGGGCGCGGCCGCCGCTGAAGCCTCATGGTGACTCCTTGCCCCTGCCGCGCTAGCAAGGGGGCATGAGCTACGCATCCTTACGCGACTATCTGGACGCGCTCGCAAAGGACGGGCTGCTCAAGCGCGTTGCCGAGCCGGTGTCCACGGATCTGGAACTGACCGAAATCGGCTGCCGGCTGATCCGGGCGCAAGGCCCGGCGGTGCTCTTTGAAAACGTCATCAATGAGCATGGCGAAAAGTCGGCCATGCCAGCGCTGATCAACCTCTTTGGCACGGTCGAGCGGGTGGCGCGCGGTGTCACCATGGGCGGCAAGACGCGCACCACGGCGCAGGATTTGCGCGAGGTCGGCGAGCTTCTCGCCTTCATGCGCCAGCCAGAGCCGCCGCACGGGCTGGGCGAGGCGCTGAAACTGGCGCCGCTGATCAGGACCGTGATGGCGATGCGGCCCAAAGTCGTGCGCAAGGCGCCATGCCAGCACGTGGTGCTCAAGGGCGAGGAGGCGTCGCTGGACGCGCTGCCGATCCAGACCTGCTGGCCGGACGAGCCAGCGCCGCTGATCACCTGGCCGCTCGTGGTCACCGAGGGTCCGGGCAAGCGCGCCGAGGACAATACCAATCTGGGCATTTACCGCATGCAGAAGCTGGGGCCGCGGCGCACCATCATGCGCTGGCTGGCACATCGCGGCGGGGCGCAGCATTTTGCCAGATTCAAGGCCGCCAATCCGGGCAAGCCGATGCCGCTGGCCGCCGTCATCGGCGCCGATCCCGGCACCATTCTGGCCGCCGTCACCCCGGTGCCGGACACCCTTTCCGAATACCAGTTCGCCGGGCTGCTGCGCGGGCGCAAGGTGGAACTGGTCAAGTGCAAGACCATTGATCTGCATGTCCCGGCGGAGGCCGAAATCGTCATCGAGGGCCATGTCCTGCCGGACGAAACCGCGCCGGAAGGCCCCTATGGCGACCATACCGGCTATTACAACAGCGTCGAGAACTTTCCGGTGTTCGAGGTCAGCGCCATCACCATGCGCAAAGACCCCATATATCTGACCACCTATACCGGACGCGCGCCGGACGAGCCCAGCGTTCTGGGCGAGGCGCTGAACGAGGTGTTCATTCCGCTTTTGCAACAGCAGTTTCCGGAGATCATTGATTTCTGGCTGCCGCCCGAGGCCTGTTCCTACCGCATCGCCGTCATTTCCATGAAAAAGGCCTATGCGGGCCACGCCAAGCGGGTGATGATGGGGGCGTGGTCCTATTTGCGCCAGTTCACCTACACCAAATGGCTCATTGTGGTGGATGACGACATCAATGCGCGCGACTGGAAGGACGTGGTCTGGGCCATTGCCACGCGCATGGACCCGGCGCGCGATTGCGTCACCATCGAGAACACGCCCATCGACTATCTCGACTTTGCCTCGCCGATCTCGGGCCTGGGCTCCAAAATGGGCCTTGATGCCACCAGCAAATGGCCCGGGGAGACCACGCGCGAATGGGGCCGCAAGATCGAGATGGACGAGCGGGTCATTGCCGCCGTAACCGAGAAATGGGGCCGGATGGGCCTGTGAGCGCGCCGGATCATTTGCGCTATGCCAGCGCGCCGCGGGCGGAACAGGAAGCCGCGTTTCGCGCCTTTGTGCTGGCCAATCCGGTCAACGCCGCCATTCTTGAGCGCATCCCGGACCTGCCCCTGCCTCAGGGCATGCTGGTCTCGGGCTGCCTTTACCAGAGCGTCTGGAACGGGCTGCTGGGCCATGATCCGGGGCGCGGCATTCGTGATTATGACCTGGCCTATTTTGACGATGACGATGTGTCTTACGAGGCCGAAGATGCGGTCATCAAGGACTGTGATCGCGCCTTTGCTGATCTGGGCGTGGTAGTGGAGGTACGCAATCAGGCGCGGGTGCATGTGTGGTATGAGGCGCATTTCGGCCTGCCTTACGCGCCGCTGGACAGCGCTGCGCAATCCTTGCGGCGCTATTTGTGCCGCTGCCATGCGGTAGCCATGGAACCCCTGGCGGATGGCACCTGCCGGGTGCATGCGCCCTTTGGCCTTGACGACGTCTTTGGCTTCATCGTGCGCCCGCGGGATGCGAAAGCCAGGGTCAACACGGCTGTTTACGCCCAAAAGGCGGCGCGCATGAAAGGCCTGTGGCCGCAACTGCACGTGGTTTCCCCGCAAAGCATAAGCAAAAATTGATTTGCGCGCCCTCCATAACCATATCCATGGTGAGGGATTGTTTAGCGGAGAAACTTGACATGATCAGAACCTTACTGGCCGCAGCCTCTGCGGCAACACTGGCGCTGAGCCCGGCCCTGGCCGTGGCAGCGCAGCCGTCACAGCCGGAAAAGACCCAGGCCAAGACGCAAAGCGGCAAGAAACGGGTCGCCATTCCCTTTGTCGCCACCAATGGCGT
>JALWUB010000197.1 GCA_026993275.1 Robiginitomaculum sp.
GCCAAGGCGCGGCGTTTGGGATCGCGCGGATCATGGCGCACCGCGCGCACGGCCCATTCATAGGCGGCGGAACGGTCCATCTGCACGCCCTCGCCCTTGGCCAGCACGACGGCATAGAGATACTGGCCCTCGCCATCATCGGCCTGCGCCGCCTTGCGCAGCCAGCGCGCCACCAGCGCCGGGCGCGGCGGCTTCTGATGCGCCAGCATGATGGCCCAGGCGGTCATGGCTTCGGCATCGCCGTCCTGGGCCGCCTGGTGCAAAAGCGGGCGTGCCGCGGCCTCGTCATAAAACGGGCTTTGCGGATCGGCCAGGATGATGCCGGCGCGATAGGCCGAGCGGGCATCGCCCTCGCGCGCCGCCTCGCGATACCAGTGCAGTGCCTCCCTGTCCCTGTGCGCGGCAAACAGCAGATCGCCCAGCCATTGCTTGGCGCGCACGCTGCCGTCGGCAATGGCGTCACGGAGCCAGCGTTCGGCGGCGCCGGTGTCCAGCGGCCCGCCAAGGCCCGAGGCAAAGACCCGGCCCAGCACCTCCTTTGCCTCGGTCGAGCCCGCCCTGGCCGCCTTTTGCAAAAATTCGCGGCCATCGCCAATACTCAGGCCGCCCTGGCGCGCAAATGCCATTTGCGCCAGCGCCAGCCAGGCATAGGTCTGGCCGCCCGCGGCAGCCTGGCGCAGCCAGTGCACCGCCTGCACGGCGTCCTTCGGCCCGCCCAAGCCATCGCGCAATATGATGGCATAGAGCAATTGCGCCTGGGCGCTGCCCTGGGTGCTGGCCTTTGCGGCCAGGGTGCGGGCCCTGGCATAGTCGCCCGCGCCATAGGCGCGTGCGGCGGCGGAACTGTCCATGCTGAAATCGGCGGCGGAAATATCCGGCGCCGGTTGCGGCGGCTGGCTGCCGCCATCGAGAACAATACCATTGGCAGGACCCTGGCCATCGGCAAGTCCGGGCGCAGGCGCGGCGGACTCCGGCGGCACAACCTGCGCCAGCACCGGCGCCGCCAGCAGCCACAGCAGCGCCGTCAGCGCGCCGCGGCAATGGCCGCATTGAAGGCGCGCACCGCCTTGGCCGGGCCGCCGGGCGCGTTCCAGACGCCGCCGCAAACGGCCAGAAAGTCCGCTCCGGCGCGCACCAGGGGTGCGCAATTGTCTGCCGTAATGCCGCCGATTGCCACGCATGGAAGTACAAAAAGCTCCGACCACCAGGAAAGAATGTCTGTTGTCGCCATAGTTTTGGGCGTTTTCGTGGCGCTTTGAAAAAAACTGCCAAAGGCGACATAGTCCGCCCCGTCCTCGCCCGCAAGCATGGCCAGATGACGCGAATTGTGGGCGGTGGCGCCAATGCTGGCATCGGGCCCCAGCAGCGCCCGCGCCTCGCGCACCGGCATGTCGTCCTGGCCCAGATGCACGCCATCGGCGCCCAGCGCCTTTGCCAGATCCGCCCGGTCATTGATCAGCACCGCCACCCCGGCGGCCTGGGCCATGGGCGCCAGTGCCTCATAGGCTGCGCGCACGGCATCATCGCTGGCGCCCTTGAGGCGGATTTGCAGCGCCGCCACATTGCCCGCCTCCAGCGCCGCCTCAAGGCTGCGGGAAAACCCGGCGAGGTCATCAAGACGCGGCGGGGTGATGAGATAGAGGCTGCACGGCAAGGTGTTCATGGCGGCGTCATAGCCTCTGCCGCTGGCCAGGGAAAGAGCGGCAGCGGCAATCGCCCTTGACCGGCCCGGCTGTGCGGGCTAGGCGCGGCCCTGTGGCGGACTTACCTCATATTCCCGAAGGCCTGGGCGAAATCGCCCCCCTCTATGACGCGCTGTTGTGCGATGTCTGGGGCGTGGTGCACAATGGCCGCCAGGCCTTTGACGCCGCCACCCAGGCGCTGGCCCGCTTCCGCCAGCGCGGCGGCATTGTGCTGTTGCTGACCAATGCGCCGCGCCCGGGCAGCGAAATCCCGGCCCAGCTTGAGTCTCTGGGCGTGCGCCGCGATTGCTGGGACGCCATCGTCACCTCTGGCGATGCCACAAGGGCGCTCTTGCGCGCCAGCGCTCCGGGGCCAGCCTTCAAGCTCGGCCCGCCAAAGGATGACCGGCTGTACGAAGGCACCGGCATGGCATTCGCGCCGCTTGAAGAAGCCAGGCTGATCAGCTGCACCGGCCTGTTTGACGACCGGCACGAAACCCCGGACGATTACCGGGACATGCTGCAAGGCGCGGCGCGGCGGGGCTTGCCCATGATCAGCGCCAATCCCGACCTTGTGGTGCGCTATGGCGACCGGCTGATCTATTGCGGCGGCGCCCTGGCCGATCTCTATCAACAGCTTGGCGGCACCGTGATCAGCGGCGGCAAGCCGCATGCGCCGATTTATGCCCTCAGCCTGCAAACTCTGGAAAACCTGCACGGCGCGCCCGTGCCGCGGCAGCGCATTCTGGCGATTGGCGATGGCCTGAACACCGATATTGCCGGTGCCGCGGCGCAAGGCCTGGACAGTCTCTTCATCAGCGGCGGCATTCATGGCGCACGCCAGGACGGCGCAGATGATGCGCAGCATGTGCACCGGCTGCTCAGTGAACACAACACCCGGGCACGCTATGCGCTGCCCGTCTTGCGCTGGTAAAGCCCGGCCCGTGCGGGCCGATCAGGCGCTTTTGGCCAGCCTGCCCTGGCGGATGCGCGAGCGGGCCAGATTGTTCTGGATCGTTTCGGCCAGCTTGGGCACATCCAGCGGCTTGCTCAGATAGCCGTCCATGCCCGCTTCCAGCACCTTGGTGCGCACTTGCGGGCGCACATCGGCAGAGAGCGCCACCACTGGCACCATGGCGGCGGTTTCATTCTTCAGGGCGCGAATTTTCCGGCATGCCTCCATGCCATCCATTTGCGGCATGTGCAGATCCATCAGCACCATGTCGAAATGGCGTGTGCGGACGGCCTCATAGGCTTCCAGGCCATTGACCACCACTTCATAGTCATAGCCGAGCTTTTGCAGGATCAGGCCAATCATGCGCTGGTTGGCGCGGCTGTCCTCGGCAACCAGAATACGCGCCGTCTGAACGCTCTCCTCTTCGGCGCCGGTGTCTTCGGCCTCGCCGTCCTCCTGGCCAACGCGTATGGTCAGCCGGGCGCAACGGGCCTGGCCTTCTTCATTGGTAAAGCTGACCTCGCCGCCCATCAGGCGTGCCAGGCGCCGGGTCACATCAAGCGCCGCGCTGGTCTCTGCGCACTCGGGCGCGTCATCAGCAGTGGCGGCGCTGGTGGTCAGCAGAACCGACAGGGATTCGCCCCACTGGTCGGATTCGATGCTGGCGGCAAAACGCAAGGACCCGTCGCTATGGCTGGCGATCAGGCTGGCGGCGAGATTGTAAATCGCCTGCGACAGCCGCGCCTTGTCGCAATAAATCTTGGTGTCCATTTCGGGCGCGAATTCCAGGCTGACACCCAGGTTTCTCGCCGCCGCCGAAGGCCGCAGCCGCTCAACCATGGCCAGCAAGGCTTCGGTAATGCTGAAGCTTTCCTCCTGCACCCCCAGGGTTTCATCACTGAGGCTGGCCATGTCCAGGGTATTGTCTATCCGGACCAGCAATTCGTGGCTGGCCCGCATGATCGCCTGAACATATTCCTGCTGGTCCTTTTCCAGCACGGTGTCATTGAGCAGGTGTGACATGCCGAGAATATCCGCCAGGGGCGAACGCAGCTGGCGGCCGATATATTCAAGCCGCTCGGCCAGGGCATCGCTCTGCGGCGGTGGCGTATCGGGCTCCGTCTTGATAGTCATGGCGTCTCTCCAGCGCTGCATGGGCATGCAAGGCATAACGCAATAAGGGTAAATAATTTCATAATCGCGTTATGGTTGTCTTTTTTCGCCCATGTGAGCCCTGGCCTTTTCATTGGCGTCCCCTTGCGTCTATAGAGTAGCCTTGAGTCCGCCATCATTTGAGCGCTGCGCAAACCAGGACAGTCATGCCGATTTTTATTCACGTCTTGTGGCTGGCCGGCGGGGTTCTTGTCCTGCTCTTCTCTGGCGATGTTCTGGTGCGCGGCGCCGCCGCTATGGCCCGCCGCTGGGGCGTGCCGCCGCTGATCATCGGTCTGACCGTGGTGGCGCTGGGCACGTCGGCGCCGGAACTTGTGGTCAGCGTCAGTGCCGTGCTCAGGGGCGCGCCGGGCCTGGCCATTGGCAATATCGTCGGCTCCAACATTGCCAACATGCTGCTGGTGCTGTCGATCCCGGCGCTGATCCATCCCATCTGCACCACCGAGCCGGGCACAAGGCGCAATGTCACCACCGCGCTCGCCGCCTCGATCATCCTGACGCTGATGGCGATGCGCGGCGTCATCGTGTTCTGGCAGGGCGTGCTGCTGTTTGCCCTGATCATCGTCTATCTGGCCTATCTGTTTGCCGAGGCGCGCAAGGGCAGCAAGGCGGCGGCCGACATTCGCGAGCTGGCCGATGTCGATCACATGCGCGGCCTGCCGCAGCGCACGCTCACCATCGTGCTGTTCATCCTTGCCGGCGTTGCCGGACTGCCGCTGGGCGGCCACCTCGTCGGCAGCCACGGGGTCGCCATTGCCGAGGCCCTGCATGTTGACCCGGCGCTCATCGGCCTGACCCTGGTGGCGGTTGGCACCTCCTTGCCGGAACTGGCCACGTCGGTCATTGCGGCGCTGCGCCGCCAGCCCGCGCTGGCGGTGGGCAATGCCTTTGGCTCCAATATCTTCAATGTCTTTGCTGTCGGCGGCGCCTCGGCCATGGCCGGCAAGCTGACCGTGCCTGCCGGGGTCATCCATTATGATGTCTGGGTGATGATCGGCGCCACCATCCTGCTTGGCGCGTTTTCGTTTTTGCGCCTGAAGATCGGCCGCCTGGCGGGCCTGTTCTTGCTGCTGGCCTATGGCGCCTATGTCGCCGGCCTGCTGGCCCGGGAAGGCCTGTTGTGACACCGGGCGCGATCCTGATTACCGGCGCAGCCCGGCGCATTGGCCGGGCGCTGGCGCTGGCGCTGGGCGAAGATGGCTGGCGCGTGGCCGTGCATTACCGCCATTCCGCGGACGCAGCGCAAGAGGTCTGCGAGGCCATCGCTGCCAAAGGCGGCACGGCCGTCTGCGTGCAGGCCGACCTGGCCGACCGCAGCGCCCTGGATAGCCTGATCGACGATGCCGTGCACAAGCTGGGTCCGCTGCAGGCGCTGATCAACAATGCCTCGCATTTCGAGGATGACCGCCTGCCCACGCTGGAGCCGCACTTGTGGGACCTGCATATGGACGCCAATCTGCGCGCGCCGGTGTTCCTGACCCGCGCCTTTGCGGCGCAAGTGCCAGAGGGGGGGCAAGGCGCGGTCATCAATATGGGCGACCAGCGCGTGCACCGCAGCAATCCGCGCTTTTTCAGCTACACCCTGACCAAGGCGGCGCTGAATGCGGCGACACGCACCATGGCACAGGCGCTGGCGCCGCGCGTGCGCGTCAACACGGTGGCGCCCGGGCCGACCTTGCGCAATGCCCGCCAGAGCCCGGAAGACTTCGAGGCCCAGGTGCGCGCCACCCTGCTGGGCACCGGCTCGCCGGTGGGAGAAATCGTCCGTGCCGTGCGCTACCTGCTGGCGGCCCGGGCCGTGACCGGCCAGACCCTGGTGGTCGATGGCGGCCAGCATCTGTTGTGGCGCACTGCGGATGTCGATGGAGTGAACGAATGAGCAAACCCCGCAGCGCCATTTTCGTGCGCGGCCTGCGCGTCGATGCGGCCATTGGCGTGCACCCGCACGAACGCGACGGCACCCAGCCCGTGCTGATCGATGTGCGCCTTGACCTGGGCCAGACGCCGCCGCCGGAAGCGGACCGCCTGGGCGAAACCATCGATTATGAAACCATCGCCAACAAGGCCAAGGCCCTGGCCCGCCAGGGGCATGTGCAGCTCGTCGAAACCCTGGCCGAGCGGCTCGCCAGCTGGTGTCTTGAGGATACACGCGTGCGCAAGGTCATGGTGCGGATCGAAAAACCCAATGCCCTGGCCGCCGCCGATGCCGCCGGGGTGCAGATCACCCGCCTGCAGAGCCAGCACGGCAGGGCCGGCTCCAGACACTGAAATCATGGTCCGGCCTGGCTCTCAGTCCAGGCGCTTGATGGCGGTCACCGGGCCGCTGCTTTTGCCAATGCGCGCCACCGCGTCCTTGAGCGGCTCGCGCGCCACCTGCATGTGATGGGCATTGGCGTGCAGCACGTCGCGCCCGTCCAGCATGATGCCCACATGGCCGCGCCAGAAGACCAGGTCGCCGCGGCGCAGGCCGTCAAGACGGCTGGTCACGGCAATTGCGCGGCCCAGCGCCTGTTCCTGCATGTCACTGTCGCGCGGCGCGGCAATGCCGCCAGCCTGCAGGGCGTTTTGCACCAGCGCCGAGCAGTCGAGCCCCAGGCTGGAGCGCCCGCCCCAGACATAGGGCGCATGCAGATAGAGCAATGCCGCATCGACCCAGTCGGCCACATGATGATCCAATGGCGCGCAATGCCCGGCAAACACCCAGCCGCCTTCGGGGGCAATCTGCAGATAACCGTTTTCTGCGCCCGC
>JALWUB010000198.1 GCA_026993275.1 Robiginitomaculum sp.
CATCATGTATTCATTGAATAAAAACACATTATGGGCGGGTTTTGCCCTGCCGGTGCTTATCTTGGCCCTGGCCAGTTGTTCTCCCCGGAGCGCCGACACGCCCGCGGCCGGAAAGAGCGCCAAAACCGCCGTGCCGCCCGCCGCCGGAGCCGCCCGGGCGCCGCGCCAGACCGGCGGCCGTTTCATCCTGCGCTCGCACACCGGCAAGGTGCTGACCGACCAGGATTTCCGCGGCCAGTATCTGCTGATCGACTTTGGCTATACCACCTGCCCCGATGTCTGCCCGACGACGCTGCTCAAACTGGCCCAGGTGGACAAACTGCTGGGCGATGACGCCAAAAACCTGCAGGTGCTGTTCATCAGCGTCGATCCGGACCGCGATACCCCCGAAGTGCTGCGCCATTATGTCACCAGTTTCGACCCGGCCTTTCTCGGCCTCACCGGCTCGAAGGCCGCCATCGACTCGGTCACCGGAAAATACCATGTCAAATACGCCTATGTGGGCAAGGATTCACCCGATGACATGGACTATACGGTGGATCACACCTCGGCGGTGTTCTTCATGGGACCGGACGGCCGCTTCATCGCCCGCTTTTCCTATCCCACACCAGCGCAGCAAATCGCCGAGCGCGTGCGCGCCGCCATGCACGCCGCCCCGGCACCCGTCCGGCCATAGGCACTATTGAGCGCGGCGGAATTTCAGAAAAGATCGGAATGGCTGCCGGTGCGCACCAATGTCAGGGCGTCTTCGTCCCGTTTCCAAAGAAGCAGCCAGTCAGGTTCGAGATGGCATTCGCGAAACCCCTTCCACTGGCCGCCCAAGGCATGGGCCCGGTAGCGCGGCGGCAATGTGTCCCCAGCCAGCAACGCTTTGACCACGCTTTCGAGCCGGACCATGTCCTTGCCGCGCTTTTGCATCCGTTTCAGGTCGCGCGCAAAGCGTTTTGTTGTAAACAGCCGCACGGCTCAGCGCAGGGAGGCAAACAGCGCATCCGCGTCCGCCCATTCGTCCAGGGCTTCGCCCGCTTGTGCCTGTTGCATGGCCTCTATGGTGTCCGCATTGGGGATTTTGACATCAAACGGCAAGCCCTTGCGCAACGCCAATTGCCGGTAAAACAATGTTATGGCTTCGGTTGCTGACAAGCCCAGGTCGTGAAGCACGGCCTCAGCCTCGTGCTTGAGATCCGGCTCCACCCGCGCCCTTACTGTTTCCGTTTTTGCCAAATCCATCTCCCAGGCGCATGAATATGCCTCTTCATGTAGCGCGTTTGGGCCACAAATGCAACTGCCTTCACCGCAGGCCGGCATGGCTGGCACCAGCGCAGATTGCCACCTGCCCGCCACTTGGCGCATCCGTGATCATGCTCTGCAGATCCGGTCCGAAACCCTATAGGGTGCCCGCGATCATGCGTTCGCGCAGGGCCTTCTTGGCAATCTTGCCCGAGGCGATGCGCGGCAGGGCCTCGTCCATGAAGGCAATTCTGGACGGGATCTTGAAGGCCGCCAGGTGTTCGCGCAAATCCCGGCACAGCGTTTCCGCATTGAGGGTGCTGCCGCTGCGGCGATAGACCACGCAGGCCACCTCCTCGCCCAGGCGCTCGTGCGGCACGCCGAACACCGTTGCCTCCAGCACGTCCTCATGGGCGCATATGGCGGCCTCGACTTCCAGCGTGGCGATGTTTTCGCCGCCGCGGATGATGATGTCCTTGATGCGATCGACAATATACAGAAAGCCGTCTTCGTCGAACATGCCGACATCGCCGGTATAAAGCCAGCCATCGCGCAAGGCCGCGTGCGTCGCGTCCGGATTGTTCCAGTATCCGCGAAAATTGGCCGCCGTCTTGATGCAGATTTCGCCGCGCTCGCCCGTGGGCACGACCCGGCCCGCCTCGTCGCGCAGCTCGATCTGCACGATCGGCGCAGCAGGCTTGCCCGTGCTGGACGGGCGCTGCAAATAGTCATCCCCGGCATTGAAGGCGCCCACGCCATTGGTTTCGGTCAGGCCATAGCCCACCAGCGGGCGTGCATTGTCCAGCATGTTGGCCAGCGGCTCGACATGGCCCGCCGGGCGCGGCGCGCCGCCTGCGCCCAGATCCCTGAGGCTGGACAGGTCGAACTCATCGCGATTGGGCGCGTTCAGCAGATCGGTGGTCATGGTCGGCACGCCGGTAAGCGAGGTCACGCGCTCCTTTTCGATCAGGCGCATGGCCTCGGTGATGTCCCATTTGCGCATCAGCACGAGGCGGCGCCCGGCAATCACCGAAACCAGGAAGATCACCACACAGCCGGTGACGTGAAACAGGGGGATGGTTTCCAGCACGACCTGTTGCGGCCCCGGCGCACCGGGCACCTCGCCGCGCGCCGCCTGCATGCCCATGCCCATCAGCGCATAGGCCAGGATCGCCGTGATCACGGCGCGGTTGGTCGACAGCGCCCCCTTGGGATTGCCGGTGGAGCCGGAGGTATACATCAGTGTCGCATTGTCTTCCGGGCCAATGGCGATATCGGGCGGCGCAGTCTCGCTGCGCGCCGCCATCAGCGCATCATAGTCCAGCACGCGTGGGCTTGAACGCTCAAAGGCCCCGCTGACGATCAGCGTCAGGTCCAGATCGTCCAGCAGGGGCAGAAAATATTGCGCCCGGCGCGGGTCGGCGAGAATGATGCGGGCGCCGCTGTCGCGCAGCGCAAAGGCCGCTTCCTCGGTGCCCCACCAGGAGTTCAGCGGCGTCACCACCGCCCCGGCCATCAGCGTGCCGATATAGCCAAT
Source organism: Robiginitomaculum sp. (assembly GCA_026993275.1). GTDB lineage: Bacteria > Pseudomonadota > Alphaproteobacteria > Caulobacterales > Maricaulaceae > Robiginitomaculum_B. The sequence continues at coordinate 2,768 of JALWUB010000198.1, forward strand.
GATCCATTCCGGCCGGTTGCGCATGGAAATCGCCACCCGGTCGCCCTTCTCAACCCCCAGATCCTGCAAAACATGGGCATAGCGCGCCGCCGCCTCATAGGTCTGCGCAAAGCTCAACCTGACGTCCCCTTCGACCAGAAACGGCAAATCGCCATGCTGGCGCATGATGGCGAACATGTCGCGCAGGGAGTCCGGCGCCTTGGTGAACACCTTTTGCTCTATGCCGTCTATGACGGCATCGCCCACTTCCAGATCGGCGCCCGGTGCGGTCGCCGCCGCCACAAAGGCCTCGAGACGTTCAAAGAAACTCATACTCCCCCCGCTTATCCGGATTCATGTGTGCAAAACTGTTACAGAAATCCCGCGCCGAAGAAAGGGGCCTTGCAGGCCTCCTTCAGCCAATCACCGCCTTGATCTCCAGATATTCCTCAAACCCCGGCTCGCCCCATTCGCGGCCATTGCCCGAATGCTTGTAGCCGCCAAAGGGCGCCGCCATGTTCAGGCGGGCGCCATTGAGCACCACCTGCCCGGCGCGCATCTGCGCCGCCACCCGCCTGACGCGGTCCGGCTGCGCCCCCGAAACATAGGCGGCCAGGCCATAATCGGTGTCATTGGCGATGCGCACCGCGTCGGCCTCGTCCGCATAACCGATTATGCACAGGACCGGCCCGAAGATCTCCTCCCGGGCAATGGTCATGTCGTTGCGGACATCGGCAAACACCGTCGGGCGCACATAATAGCCCCGGTTCAGGCCTTCCGGGCGCCCCGGACCGCCCGCGGCCAGACGCGCGCCCTCTTTCATGCCGGTTTCGATCAGTCCCTGGATCTTGCTCCACTGGGCTTGCGAGATCACCGGCCCCATGACCATGCCGTCGCTTTGCGGATCGGCAACCTGCACCGCATCGGCAACGCCCGCGGCGATCACCGCCGCCTCTTCCATGCGGCTTGCCGGCACCAGCATGCGCGACGGCGCATTGCAGCTCTGGCCGGAATTGACGCACATGGACTGCATGCCGCCGGACACCGCCCTGGCGAAACCGTCCGCATCGAGGTCGTCCAGAATGATGTTGGCCGACTTGCCGCCAAGCTCCTGGGCGACGCGCTTGATGGTCGGCGCCGCGGCGCGCGCCACCTCGATCCCGGCCCGGGTCGAGCCGGTAAACGACACCATGTCGATGCCCGGGTGCGCCGAGATGGCGGCGCCAACGCCGGGACCGTCGCCATGCACCAGATTGACCACGCCGGGGGGCACGCCGGCCTCGTCCAGCACTTCCATGAACACCTGGGCGCTGAAGGGCGCAAGCTCCGAGGGCTTCCACACGCTGGTGCAGCCCGTCGCCAGTGCCGGAGCCAGCTTGCAGGCAATCTGGTTCAGCGGCCAGTTCCACGGCGTGATCAGGCCGCATACGCCAATCGGCTCGCGGCGCAGCACGAAACCGTCCTGCTCGCGCTCAAAGGCATAATCGCCAAGGATTTTCACGGCCTCGGCAAAATGGCCCAGCGCCGCCGGCACCTGCGCCGACCCGGCCAGCCATTTGGGCGCGCCCATCTCCAGGGTGATGGCTTCGGCCATGTCTTCGGCGCGCTTCTGAAAGGCCGCCATGACGGCATTGAGCAATGCCAGGCGCTCTTCACGGCTGGTCTGCGAAAAGCTGGCGAAGGCGCGCCGGGCGGCGGCCACCGCAGCATCCACATCAGCCGGATCGCCCAGCGCCACCGTGCCGCACGGCTCTTCCGTGGCCGGGTTGATGACCTCCATCATGCGCGCCGCCCTGGGCACCACCCATTTGCCGTCAATGTAAAACCTGTCGATCTCGCGCATCTGCCTGGTGCCTCTGCTGCCTGCCTGTGCGGCCCACCTTAGCGCGCGGGCGCGGCGGCGCAAGGCGTGCTGAAATAGCTCTGCCGGGCGCGTTGACTTGGGGACGCTCAAAGCTATAGTGCGCCGCTCGCCGCCGCATGGCCTGGCCACGCGGTGCGCAAGTGTGCGAGAGTGTTAACAACCTGATATGGCCGCCCCGCGCCGCCATTTGAAAATCGAGAAGAACATGTTTGCGGTAATCAAGACCGGTGGCAAGCAATACAAGGTCGCCAAGGGCGACGTGCTGATCATCGAAAAACTCGACTGCGAAGACGGCAAGCCGGTGATCTTTGACCAGGTGCTGATGCTGGGCGATGGCGGCAACATCACCCTTGGGGAGCCGCTGGTCGAGGGTGCGCAAGTGCACGCCGAATTGCTGGAAACCCGCAAGGGCGGCAAGATCATCGTGTTCAAGAAAAAGCGCCGCAAGGGGTATCGCCGCACCAGGGGCCACCGCCAGTATGAAACCGTGGTCCGGGTCAGCGACATCCTCGCCAAGGGCGCCAGGCCCGCCGTCGCCAAGGCAGCAGCCAAACCGGCCGCGAAAAAGGCAGAGGCCAAGCCCGCGGCCAAGACAAGCGCAGCGAAAAAGACCGCAGCAAAACCGGCTGCCAAAAAGACCGCGGCAAAGCCTGCGGCCAGGAAGACAGCCGCGAAAAAGCCTGCGGCCGCCAAGAAGACAGCAGCCAAGAAGGCTGCCTCAGCCAAGAAGGACTAGACCATGGCCCACAAGAAAGCCGGCGGTTCATCCCGCAACGGGCGCGACAGCGCCGGACGCCGCCTTGGCGTCAAGAAATTTGGCGGCCAAGCCGTCATTCCCGGCAACATCATCGTGCGTCAGCGCGGCACCAAGGTCTATCCCGGCGACAATGTCGGCATGGGCAAGGACCACACCCTGTTCGCCACCGCCGCGGGCAAGGTGCGCTTTACCCGCACGAAGAACAACCGCTCTGTCGTGTCGGTGCTTGCGCAAGACGACACATAAGCCGCGGCGCACACGCTGCCCTGACCGGCGGCCCAGAGTGATCGAAGGGAGAACGGGCCGCCGTTCTCCTTTTTTCGTGGCAAAAGGACAATCGGCATGGATGCACAGCTTGAAACGCAACGCCTGACCCTGGGGCCGTTCAGGGAGTCGGACCTGGACCGGCTGACGGCACTGGCCAACAACATCAACATTGCCCGCATGGTCTCGGAAATGCCCCACCCCTATACCCGCAAGGATGCGGCGGACTGGATCGCCAGCCATGATGCCGGGCGCGCCGCAGGCACGGACTTTCCCTTTGCCATCCGGCTGAAGGGCGAAGGCCTGGTGGGCGCCATCGGCCTGCACAAGAAGGGCGGCGCCGTATTCGATCTTGGATACTGGATCGGCGAGCCCTATTGGGGCCGCGGCCTGGCCAGCGAGGCAGCCGCCGCGGTGATGGACTGGGCCCGCACCGGGCTTGGCGTGCGCGAGATCACCGCCTGTTATTTCGAAGACAACCCGGCCTCCGGGCGGGTGCTGGAAAAATGCGGCTTTGCGCGCACCGGCAAGGCGGGCTCGTGCCAGAGCCTGGGGCGCGGCTGCCCGGCCAGCAGCATCGCCATGGTCTGGCGCGCCTAGAAATACCGGTCGGCGATGATGTCGCCGACCCGCAGGGCGTTGGCAATCGCGGTCAGCGCCGGGTTGACGGCGGTGCTGGACACGAACACCGAGGTATCGCACAGGTAAAGATTGTCCACCTCGTGCGCCTTGCAACTGGCATCGACCACCGATGAGGCCGGATCATCGCCCATGCGCGCCGTGCCGCACTGGTGCGCGGTGCCAAACAGGGGAATGATGGAATCCATTTGCGCCTTGTGGCCCTCCAGGCACTTGCAGATGCGCCCGGCCTTTTTCATGGTGTCCTGAAAACGCCGGATCAGGCGCTTGTGCGCCACCAGATTGTT
>JALWUB010000199.1 GCA_026993275.1 Robiginitomaculum sp.
GCCACCCCATTAAGGCGCGCATCACTGTTCTGGGAAATCCGCGCATGACCTATATTGTCACCGATGCCTGCGTTGCCTGCAAATACACCGATTGTGTCGAAGTGTGCCCGGTGGACTGCTTCTATGAAGGCGAGAATTTTCTCGTCATCCATCCGGACGAGTGCATTGACTGCGGCGTCTGCGAGCCCGAATGCCCGGTCGAGGCGATCAAGCCCGACACCGAAGACGATCCGGATGGCAAATGGCTGGCGATCAACACCAAATATGCCGAAATCTGGCCCAACATCACCGAGCGCAAGGATCCGCTGCCGGACGCCGATGAAAAGGCCAATGAAACCGGCAAGTTCGAAAAATACTTCTCCGAAAAACCCGGCGAGGGCGATTAGGTCCAGGCCTCCTAAAATCCTGTTTTGTGTTTTCCCCCGGGGATAGCGGCGCTCTTTCCTGGAACAGCGGGGCTGTTTGAGCCTCTGCAAAGGGCTTTCAGGGGGTGTTGGAGGCGTGCACAGCACCATGCCTTGCGCCGTTGAAGAGCCGCAAAGCCTTGCAGGGTCTTGATTCACAATCTCATTCGCGTGTGCTGAGCCTTTTTTGAGGGCCCCGCACACCCTGATTATGCGCTTGTGCACCAGGGCGGGGACAGGCGCACGCTTATCCCCGCATTGCATGGCTTGTCATGGCCCGAAATGGCTTGTCACTGGCCGGAACTGGCGCCTTTGTGTCCGGAACTGGCCTGCACATGGCCTGGCGTATGGCTTGACCGGGACAAAAACAGGACATGCAGGCCATGCCCGGGCCATGCGGCGGGACACCCTCTTCCCGGTGGGGAGAAGGGACGGCGCGGCAGCAAGGCCTTTGGATCAGTCCTGATGCGGCTCTTGCGCCGACTCAGCCGGCGCATCGCCCGCAGGCCCGGCCTCTGCCGGGGCCGTCTCGGTGCCAGCAGCGGGCTCGGCGGGCGCCGCGGCGCCGCTGGCTTCAGGCGCGGGTGCCGGTGCGGCGGCAACGGCCGGCAAGGGCACCGGATTGTCGCTCAGCGTGCGCAAATAGGCCAGCAAATTGGCCCGGTCCTTGGGCTTTTTCAGCCCGGCAAAGCCCATGGCGGTGCCCGGCACGAAGCCCTTGGGGCTGGTCAGGAACTTGTCGAGGTGTTCATAGGTCCATTCGCCGCCAAAATCGAGCATGGCCTGGGAGTATTTGAAGCCCGGATGCGTTCCGGCGGTGCGCCCGACCACGCCCCACAGATTGGGGCCGATCTTGTTGGGGCCGCCCTGGGTCAGGTCATGGCAGGCGGCACATTTTTTCGACACCCGCTCGCCTGCCTTGGGGCTGGCCTGGGCCAGCAATTCCGGCAGGCTGAGTTCGGGCTCTGCGGCAACCTTTTTCTCTGCCCTGGCGCCCTCTTCAGCGGTCGCCACCTTATAGCCCGGCACTTCTGCTTCCGTGTCCGGGATCAGCGCATCGGCAAGCTCCCTGATGCCAAAGACACCCAGTGCCGTGGCCAGCACTGCGGCAAAAATCTTGTTCCAGAACAAATCGCCCATCCGGCGCCCCCTCAGACTGTTGCGCGCCA
>JALWUB010000200.1 GCA_026993275.1 Robiginitomaculum sp.
ACGGCGGAGCCGCTCTATTTCGCGGGCAATGGCCTGGACCTGGCGTCCGGTGCCCTGGTTGAGCTCTATCCCAACCCCCTGAATGTCAAGCTTGCGAAAGAACAGTCTGCTGAAAACACAAAAGAGATCATGGACGCGTTCAGGACTTACCGGCGCATTCACCATCAACTGGGATATTGATGCGCTTACCCTCCCTTGAGGGCTTTCAACGCTTCAAACAGCGTGTCGATGGCGGTTACGGTGCCGTGCACCAGTTCATGCGCCGGCTTCTCCCTTGCTTCCAATGACCGCTGGATGTCGCCCTGGCCCGAAAGCGTCATCAGCAGCGCGCCGTCCACAAAGGCGAGATTGGGACTGCGCTTGCGGTTCTGTTCCGCCATGGCGATCAGGCGCTCCATGAACAGCGGATCGACAAGATAGCGGCCCTCGACCTGGTCGGTGCTGTAGACTTCGAATATCTCTTCAAAATGCGGGTCGGCCAGGCGCACCCGTTTCATGCCTCTTGGCGCATTCAGGCCATCGAGGGCGTTGAACCAGCCCTTGTCGCGCAGGATCAGGGTTTGCCCAAAGAACGCGCGCTCCCAGGGCGTGTGCACCAGCTGGCCCTCGAATACGGTGACCAGTTCGCGCGTGGTGGTCTTGCCGGTGCGGCGTGTGCGCCACTGTTTCAGCGTCGCCTGATAGATGCTGGCCTCAATGCCCTTGTGGGTGCCGTGCAGCAAATGCGCGAAGGCCTTTCTGTCGAAGGGCGGCAGCAGGCCCGAGGCGGTGAAGCTTTGAAAATGCGGCGGCGCAAAGCCTTTGGGCACATAGTCCAGCCCCAGAAAGGCGGCAATGCGGGCCAGGCAGGCCCTGGCAAAGCGCGCCCGCGCCTTGCCAAGGCCGAGCCAGCCGGGAAGCATGCCCAGCAGGGCGCCAGATGGCGCCAGGGCGGCCATCAGCGTCACAAGGCTTGCGCTGGGGCGCAGGGCATGCAGCAGCAGGGCCAGGGCCAGCCCGATGGCAAGACCGGCCAGCAGGCCCCAGCGAATCTGCCTTGCCGCCAGTGCGCGCGCCGTGCGCAAACGCGCCAGAAGCGGCGCAATGCGGGTGTCGGCAAAAGCCTTGAGGGCGGCGTCATGTTCGGAAGCGGGCGGGGGCATGGACTCTGTTCCTGATGGCGGCCCGCAGGTGATAGCACGGTTTTGCGCCCCGTTCATCCGGGCATGAAAAACCCCGGCCCAACCGGACCGGGGTTTTCCTGTCTGCAGTGCAGGGCCGGTCAGCCCATGTGCGCGAGCACGGCCAGCAGCAGCAAGGCGACGATATTGGTGATCTTGATCATCGGGTTCACAGCCGGACCGGCCGTGTCCTTGTAGGGATCGCCAACCGTGTCGCCGGTGACCGAGGCCTTGTGGGCTTCCGAGCCCTTGCCGCCATGGGCGCCGTCCTCGATATACTTCTTGGCATTGTCCCAGGCGCCGCCGCCGACGGTCATGGACACGGCGACGAACAGGCCATTGACAATCACGCCCAGCAGCATGGCGCCCAGCGCGCTGAATGCCGCGGACTTGCCGGCAAAGCCGGAAATGGCGAAGAACAGCACCACCGGCGACAACACCGGCAGCAGCGAGGGCAGCACCATTTCCTTGATCGCGGCCTTGGTCAGAATGTCCACGGCGCGGCCATAGTCGGGCTTGGCCTTGCCTTCCATGAGGCCGTCGATCTCGCGGAACTGGCGGCGCACTTCGGTGACCACGGACATGGCGGCGCGGCCCACGGCGGTCATCGACATGCCGCCAAAGAGATAGGGCAGCAGGCCGCCAAACAGAAGGCCGACGATCACATACGGATTGGTCAGCGAGAAGTCCACATGCACGCCCTTGAAGAAGGCATAGGCCGCATCGGAGGAGAAGTGCGTCAGGTCCTGGGTGTAGGCGGCGAACAGCACCAGGGCGCCCAGTCCGGCGGAGCCGATGGCATAGCCCTTGGTCACCGCCTTGGTGGTGTTGCCGACCGCATCGAGGATGTCGGTGGTGTTGCGCACTTCGGCGTCCAGTTCGGCCATTTCGGCAATACCGCCGGCATTGTCGGTGACCGGGCCGAAGGCATCGAGCGCCACGATCAGGCCCGCCAGCGCCAGCATGGAAGTGACGGCGATGGCAATGCCGAACAGGCCGGCGAAGGAATAGGCCGCGATGATGCCGCCAATGATGATCAGCGCCGGCAGGGCGGTGGCTTCCAGCGACACCGCCAGGCCCTGGATGACATTGGTGCCGTGGCCCGATTCCGAGGCCTTGGCGATGGAGCGCACCGGGCGGTAATTGGTGCTGGTGTAATACTCGGTCACCCAGATGATCAGCGCCGTCACGATCAGGCCGGTCAGAGCCGACAGGAACAGGTCCATGCCGGTCATCGGCACCGGCGCGCCGTCAATGGCGCCAAAGCCGCCGGGCAGGGTTTTCTGGATAACCAGATAGATGCCTGCGATCGAGAGCAGGCCAGCGGCCAGAACGCCCTTGTAGAGCGCCCCCATGACATTGCTGCCCTTGCCCAAGCGCACGAAGAACGTGCCAATGATCGAGGTGATCAGGCAGACGGCGCCAATGGCCAGCGGCAGCATCATCATCGCCATGTTGCCGGCAAAATAGATCGAGGCCAGCACCATGGTGGCGACCACGGTCACCGCATAGGTTTCGAACAGGTCGGCGGCCATGCCGGCGCAATCGCCGACATTGTCGCCGACATTGTCGGCGATGGTGGCCGGGTTGCGCGGATCATCTTCGGGAATCCCGGCTTCGACCTTGCCAACCATGTCGCCGCCCACATCGGCGCCCTTGGTGAAAATGCCGCCGCCAAGGCGGGCGAAAATGGAAATCAGCGAAGCGCCAAAGCCCAGCGCCACCAGCGCATCAACCACCACCCGGTCGGTGATGGCATGGCCCATGGGGCCGGTCAGCAGGGCGAAATAGCCAGCCACGCCCAAAAGTGCGAAACCGGCGACCAGCATGCCGGTGGTCGAGCCGGCGCGAAAGGCCACGCTCAGCCCCTTGGCCAGGCTCTCGCGGGCCGCCTCGGCGGTGCGCACATTGGCGCGCACCGAAACCAGCATGCCGATAAAGCCTGCTGCGCCCGAAAGGATTGCGCCAATGGCAAAGCCCAGCGCCACCTGCCAGCCCAGCAGGAAGAACAGGGCGACCAGCACCACAAAGCCGACCATGGCAATGGTGGTGTATTGGCGGTTCAGATAGGCATTGGCGCCTTCCTGAATCGCCTTGGCGATTTCCTGCATCCTTTCAGTGCCGGCACTGGCCTTCATCAAGGATTGCGTTTGCAAGGCGCTGTAGAGCAGCGCGGCAAGGCCGGCGCCAATGACCAGCATCAATTCCATACTCATGATGACATTCCCATCCTGTCATAGTGTGACGATCATGGGGCCCTGTGCAGATGCACCTCCCCCTTGACCGGGGGGCATAGCCGCAAAGTCCTGTGCGCGCAAGCGCCTGCCCTGAGAAATACGCCGCCAAATGGGCGTCTCTTGAAGCTTGGCGGCTTTGCTGGCAGGTTTGGCGTCCAAGACAAGGATTCGCCCATGCTGCGCTTGCCGGTGCTTGCCCCCGTTTTGATGTTCGCCATACTCGTTGCGGGGCTTGGTTATGTGATCCACACCAAGCGGGCGCCCCTGCCGGGGCGGCTGCTGCCCAAGGCTCCGCACACGGTGCGCGTTGACGCCGATGCCCTGGCCGCCGTGCTGCACCAGGCGCCATGGGTGTCGCCGGGGGGCACGGGGCCGGTGCTTTACAAGGTCGGCTACCGCTCCTGCCCCGACTGCATCGCCTGGGACCGCAGTGTGCTGCCCGGCCTGCTGGCCGCCGGGGTGCAGACGCGCATCCTGCTCTACGCCCGGCGCCAGGGCGCGACAGCGCTTGAGCGCGCCATGGCGGCGGCCCTGGCCTGCGGCCGGGACTGGCAGATGTATGAACGCTGGACCGGCGATGTCGAGGCGGCCTATGCGCACCGCTATGGCGTGCCGCCGGAGCCGCAAGCCGGCACGCGGCTGGGCGCCTGTCTGGAACAGGGCCGCCAGGCCCGTGACCGGATTGAGCAGATTCTGGCGGAGAATGGCCTGAACATGGAAACGCCCGCCTTGTTCTGGCAGGACAGCAAGGGCGCCTGGCGCGCCTTCATGGGCAATAACGCGCGCGTCAATCGCCGCATTCGCCGCGAGCTGGGCCTTGAGCGTTAAGCGCCGTCAATCTCCCTGAAACGCTTTGCTGGCACGGTGCCGGAATGGATACACCCATCGAGAAATGGCGGGCGCTGGTGCAGGCCGGAACGCTGGAGCCGGACCCGGCCCAGGAACGCGCTGCGCAAATGCTCAGCGTGCTGCACGGCCGCCTTGGCCAGTGGCGGCCCGGCAGGAAGCGCCTGCTGTTTGGCCGTCCCGAGCCGGAACCCAGGGGGCTGTATCTTTATGGCGGCGTCGGGCGCGGCAAGTCCATGCTCATGGACATGTTTTTCGAGACCGCGCCGCTGGCGAAAAAGCGCCGGGTGCATTTTCACCAGTTCATGCTGGACGTTCACGCCGCCATGGCGCACTGGCGCACCCTCAAGCCGCGTGAGCGGCGCAGCCATCCCGGCCATGCGCGCGGGTTGGGGGATGATCCCGTCGTCCCTGCCGCCAACGCCATCGCCAGAGAGGCCTGGCTGCTGTGCCTGGACGAAATGCAGGTCACCAATATCGCCGATGCCATGGTGCTGGGGCGGCTGTTCGAACAGCTCTTTGCCCGCGGCGTGGTGGTGGTCACCACCTCCAACCGGCCGCCGGACGATCTCTACAAGGATGGCCTGAACCGCCAGCGCTTTACTCCCTTCATCGCCATGATCAAGGAGCGGCTTGACATTCATGCGCTTGAATCGGCGCGGGACTACCGCCTCGACGGCCTGATCCGCGACAAGGTCTATTTCACCCCGCTGGGCGAGGGCACAGCGCAGCATGTGCAGGGGGTCTGGAACAGCCTGACCCGGGGCCTGGCCATACGCCCGCGCACCATTGCGATGGGCGGGCGGCGCTGGACCATTGCGCAGAGCGCTGGCGGCGCCGCGCGTCTTGACTTTGCGCAAGCCTGCCAGGAGCCCCGCGGTGCCGCCGACTATCTGGAGCTGGCGCGCCAGTTCCACACCCTGGTGCTGGAGAATGTGCCGGTGCTGGATGACAGCCTGCTGGCTGCGGCGCAGCGTTTCATCACCCTCGTCGATGCGCTTTACGAGGCCCGCGTCAAGCTGATCGTCAGCGCGGCAGCCGCGCCGCAAGACCTGTTTGCCGCCTCCCGCGGCGGTTTTGCGTTCGCCCGCACCGTCTCCCGGCTGGAGCACATGCAAAGCGCTGGCTATCTCGCCGCCGGCCATGGCGACACCCGGCTTGCCGTGTGACGCGCCCGGTATTTTCAGAAGACGTTAACCCTGCGATTCATAATTTGCCCCGGGCACGATATTGCAAGGTTGCAACATGAAGAAGATCCGGCGGGGCCGCGGCACGGGTGTCCGGGGCATTGGGGTCAGCCAGCGCATTCTGGGCGGTTTTGCGCTCATCCTGGTGATGATGAGCCTGATCGGCCTTCTGGCCTGGAGCGCTGTCAACAAGATGGCAGACCTGACCAGCAGCATGTATCAGCACCCGCTGACCGTCAGCAATGCGGTGCTGCGGGCCAATGCCGGCATCATTGCCATGCACCGTTCCATGAAGGATGTAGCCCTGGCAAACAATGCCGGGCAGATCGACGCCGCCGTGGCCGCAGTGGATGTAGCGGAAAAAGGCGTCTTCAAGGACTTTGGCATCATCCGCAAGAATTTTCTGGGCGACATGACGCTGGTGGATCAGGCCGAAACCGCGTTTCGCAACTGGCGCCCCATCCGCGAGAAGGTCATTGCGCTGACCCGGGCCGGGCAAAAGCAGGCCGCGGCACGCATCACCAGAGAGCGCGGCGCGGCGCATGTGGCGCTGATGCAAAAGGACATGCAGGCGCTCATCGACTTTGCCAATGGCAAGGCGCGCAGCTTTCTTGATCATGCCCGCAAGAGCCGCCACGATACCACATGGAGGTTGTCGCTGCTGTCGCTCTTTTTGCTGGTTTTGGGCATGGCAGCCGCCTGGTCGATCACCCGTTCGCTGACTGTGCCCATGCACCGCCTTGACCGGGCCATGCAGGCGCTTGCCAGCGGCAATACGGACATCGAGATCGCGGATGCGGCCCGCAAGGACGAAATCGGCGCCATGGCCCGCGCCGTCGAGGTGTTCCGCGCCAATATGCGTGAGACAGACGCCTTGCGCCGTCAGCGCCGAGAGGCAGAACGCAAGGCCAGGGAGGAAAAACAGGCGGCCATGCAGTCTCTGGCAACAGAGTTTGACAGCAAGGTCGGCCGCATGGCCGGGCAGGTCAGGGCCGCGGCGGAACAGTTGCAGGACGAAGCCGGGCGCCTGACGGAAATCGCCCAGATTTCAGGCGACTCGCTGGGGCAGGCCGTCAGGGCTTCCGAGGATGGTGCCAGCCATGCCGGCCAGGTGGTTGACGCCTCCGGTGAGCTGGAACGCTCCATTTCCGGGGCATTTCAATCCCTGATGCAGGCAGCCGATACCACGGCGGATGTCAGCAAACAGGCCGCAGCCGTCAATGCAGCCATGTCAAAGCTGGGCGAGACGGCGGCACAGATCGGCACGGTGCTGACCCTGATTCAGGATCTTTCGGAACAGACCAACTTGCTGGCGCTCAACGCCACGATTGAATCGGCGCGCGCTGGCGAGGCCGGGCGCGGCTTTGCCGTGGTTGCGTCCGAGGTCAAGGACCTGGCCGGGCGCACCAGCGCCGCTGCGGAAGACATCACGGCACAGATCAGCGCCATTCAGGACAGCAGTGCCCAGGCTGCCGAGGCGATAGCGGCCATCCGCGCCAGTATTGACAACACCGCCGCGCAAATGAATGCCGCTGTTGATGCGGCAGAACGCCAGGGCGAGGTCAGCAGCAGCATTCGCACGGCCATCACCAGCGCCGCGGACATGGCCAGTTCATCCGCCTCGGCTATCGAAAGCGTGCGCGGGCTGGCCGACGAAACCCGCAACCGCGCCGATGGCATCACCCGCGCCAGCCATGCCTTGCTTGCCCAGGCTGAAACCTTGCAGAGCGAATGCGCCAGCTTTACTGCCCACATTCGCCAGGCAGACATCTGAAACGCCGGCGCGCATCAGGACGCTATGCTCATGGCCTGGCCTTTTGGCTGCAGAACCTCTTTCGCTGTGTTTTGTGCCGGGGGCTGGCCTTCGCCTGGGTGCTTTGAAAGCTTTTGCTGATAGTCACAGAAACACCTCGGTCCGCGCAGAGAAATGGAAAAGGAAATTTACGCGTCCCTATAGCCGGGCCGGTCAAGATGGCCGATTTTTCTCTGGTGTCAGGCGCTGTCAAAGAACATCAGATAGATCAGGCGGCCATTGTGCCGGTTTGTGCCAAAACCGGGTCCGGCAGTGTGCCAAAGCCAGGGCCGCAGCAAGACCAGCCGGTTGAAGCGCATGGGCACCCGCATGATATGCTCCCAGGCCTCGTCATTGTGCGTATCGTTGAGCAGGATTTCGTTAAAAATCCGGTTGCCATCCTGGGCATTGCTTACGCCCAGCCTGGCCAGATCTTCTTTTTCCAGGGTGGCACGCTCCGTGCCCGTGGCCTTGTGGCGGAAAAAATCAGTACCCCCCTGGCAATCCTCTTCTGCGCTCAGATAAAGAATACCCGACCAGTAACCTGGGTCGATGTGAATGTTGGCGGCGCCCTTGTCGCCTGCCAGAGTCAGGCGGGCAACGCCATGGCCGGCATCGCGCTTGGGGGTCAGGTTTTCCTGCACAATGCGGGAAATTTCCTGCTCAAGGCCCGGAATCTGCAAGCGCTGTGCCGAATTGCGTCCCGGATAGCCTTTGGGGCGCCGGTCCTGGGGAAAGTCCAGCCTCAGCACAGCCTGACGAAACGCTTCGGCATTTTCAAGAAAATCATCAATGATGATCAACGATGTGGGCATGGGCGGTCATTCCTGTGCTGCGCGGCACATGGAAACAGGAGTATGCCAGATATGCAACCGTCCCCGCAGGCCTGCATTCATGCCCGTGTGAAGAGAACGCAAAAATTGTTGGCCGGCATGGCGATGGTCCGGGTCAGGGCCAGGCCTTCCTGGCTGGCCAGGGCGCTGACGCGCTCAAGATCGCGCACGCCCCAGAGCGCATTGCGCGCCCGCAAGGACTGATCGAAGGCCTCATTGCTGGGCGCGGTGTGGCGGCCGCCGCGCATGAACGGCCCGTACAGGATCAGCATGGCGCCAGGGCGCAGGCGGTGCGCCGCGCCGCGCATCAGCCCGGACGTTGCGGCCCAGGGGGCAATGTGGATCATGTTGACATTGACAATGGCATCAAAATGCTCTGGCCCGGCGGCCAGCCTGTGGCCCTTGGTCCAGGCGGCGCTGCAGACATCGATGCATTGCGCCGGGCCGATGCGCTCCTGCGCAGGCGCGTGCGCGCGCCAGGCTTCGATGCTGGCCATATGCTCCGGTGCGATATCGCTTGGCCACCAGCGCAGTTGCGGCATGGCGGCGGTGAAGTGCACTGCGTGCTGGCCGGAGCCGCTGGCAATTTCCAGCACGTCGCATGGCTGCGCGGGCAAGTGCTCTTGCAGCACCTGCAAGATCGGTCCGGCATTGCGTCGCGCCGAAGGAAAATCCAGGCGGTTATCGCTCATGGGTCACCTCCTGCCCGTTGCAAGGACCATCTGATCAGATTGCGGGTGCTGTCAAACCCGGTCTGGGGGTGCAGTTGGCGACGGATCACCAGTTGCAGGGTGCGCTGCGGCGGTGCGCCGGCGGCGAGATAAACCGACTCTTCCACCGCCACGGCATCATCGGCACAGCAAAATGTCCAGCCCGTGCCATCCGCCAGCACCAGCAGCGCCTGGTTGCGGCTGCGGGCCAGGCTGGCCCTGACACGGGGATGCAGGTGAAAGCGCACGGCGTATTCCAGCGCCCCGGGCGCTGCGCCTTGTGTGTTCAAAGGCCGGTAGAGCTTGTCTTCGCCCTCGATCAGCGCGCCATCCGCGCTCACCCGGATGTGCCTGTGATGGACCAGGCCGTAACGGCGCAGATACCCGCCATGGGCGGCTTCCAGGCGCACGGCCTGGTCTTCGTCTTCGCTGCGCCGCGCCTGGATGACGCTGCCGCTCTGGCGCAATTGCATGCCCAGAAAGGCACTGCGCAGGCCGGGGGCGCTGATCTGCGCCGACGAGGTGTTGTTGACGATCAGGGTCGAATGCGCCGCGCTGGCGCGCACGGGCTGGCGCCATTCGCCGGGCTGGTCCTCGGCCCAGCCGCAATTGACGATCAGGCGCCCGGACGGGGTGCTGACCTCAAGCGCCAGAGCCCCGGCATGGGCGTTCTCGCTGTAGCGCAAGGGTGGCGCCTTGCCGGTATCCATGACCAGAACGCTGTGGCGCCCCTGCACGCGCTGAAAGCCGCTCAAGGGGGCAAAGCCAAAGGTCTTGTGGGCAACGCCAAGATGGTCCAGCAGCGGCTTGACCACCAGCCGCCTGGCCTCGCTGCCGCCATTAAAGGCGGCAAGCGCGCCATCGGCAGCGCTCAAAAAGCGCACCATGGGCGCCAGCCGTTTCAATGCCCGCTCCAGTGCCGGCGGCATGGCCTGGCCGCTGTCCTCGAGCAGCCGCCGCAGCGCCACCAGTTCGCCCAGGGTTGCCGCCGCCGCTTCGGGATTGCGGCTGGCATGGCCGCCATCGGGCAGGATCTGCTCGTCGAGTTCGGCTTCCAGCCGCATCAGGCCGCGTTTGGCATAGCGTTCCGCGCCTGGCAGCAACAGCCCGGCCACGGCCAGGGCCAGTGCGCTTTGCAGGCGGGCGCGGGGCTGGCTGGCGAGGGCGCCAACAGCATCCAGCCAGGCGATCTGGGTGATCAGGCTGCGCCGCCGCCTTTTGCCTGCATCGCCATTGTCCAGCACCGCAGCGCCCAGGCTAAGCCAGTTCAGACAGCGCCGGGCGGCCGTGCCCGGTTCCCAGGCAAAGGCGTTCCAGCGGCCATAATCGTGCATCCAGGCGTCGATGTGCGCGGCGATCAGCGGCCAGGCCGCCTCTGCCCTGGCTGCCCGCAAGTCGTGCAGCCAGCCAAATTCGTGCAGCAGGGCGGCAAAACGGCGCGATGGCGCCGCCTGGCGCCACACATCAGCGGGCCTGCCATAGCGCCGGCTGGCTCCGGCCAGGGTGAATACGCCCTGGGCCAGCTGCGCACCGGTTTTGGCCGAGGCGCCAAGCAGGGGAACATAGGCGCCGCGCGGCGCGCCGACGCGTGGCGGCCGGGCGATCAGCGCCCGCGCCAGGGGCAAGGCAAACAGCTCTCCGGAAAGGCGCAGCCGCCCGGCCCGCCAGACCGCAAAGACTAAGGCCTGAACCCAGTTGGCTTGCCTATTTTGCGGCGCAAACGCTCCTCGAATAGGGCTATGCCTGTCCTTCGTTGCCTTTGCTGGCATCTTGCCCTTTCCTGTCAAACGGCCATTGCGTAATCCAGTTGAGTTCAGACCCTGGGTCTGTCACCTGGTTATCGCTCATGACGGGACGGCACCGGCTTTGACAAAACAGGACGCATTATGAAGCGAGGCTGGCGGCAAAGGCAATGAAGTTGCGCGTGCCTAACGCACCGCCTCTTTGTCGCCGAGCAGGCACGGCACGGTCTTGAGCATGATCCACAGGTCCAGCCAGAAACTGGCGCGGCGGATGTATTCCAGGTCGAGGCGGACCCGCTCGCGCACTTGCTCTGGCGTGTTCAGGGGGCCGCGCGAGCCATTGATCTGGGCCCAGCCGGTAATGCCGGGCTTGACCCGGTGGCGGTGTGCATAATGGGCCACCAGCTTCCAGCTTTCGGTGTTGCCGGTGCGCATGCCAACCGCGTGCGGGCGCGGCCCCACCAGCGACATCGACCCGCCCAGGACGTTGAAGAGCTGTGGCAGTTCGTCCAGGCTGGTGCGCCGCAGGAACCGCCCGACCCGGGTGACGCGATCATCGTTTTCGCGCACTTGCTGCAGCGGCCCCTGTTCGCTGCCTGCGCGCATGGTGCGAAACTTGAACACCTCGATAATGCGGTTGTTGAAGCCGTGGCGCTTTTGCCGGAACAGCACCGGCCCCTTGCTGTCCAGGCGGATCAGCAGCGCGATCAGCGCCATCAGTGGCGCAAAGGCCACCAGCATGGCGCTGGCGAACACAAGGTCCTGGACGCGCTTGGCGGCGGCGCGGGCTTCGCTGCGCGGACCACCGGAGACATAGGCCATGGGGGCGCGGGCGATCTCGGCCAACTGCACCTGTTCCGGGTGAAACCCGTCCAGATCCATGAACAGAACCACGCTTTGCGGCAAGGCGCGCAACTGGTCTATGAGTTCATTGACCCGCCTGGAGGCCGTCGAGGTGACGGTGATGATAATGGTGTCGATGCTGTCAAGCTCCGGCCAGACCAGCAAGTCCCTGACCCCGCCCGCCACCGGCACATGGTCCACCTGGCCCGGGCGGCGCGAGGCCCGGTCATCGAACACCGCCACAATGTTGATGTCGCGGTTTTGCGCGCTTTGGCGGATCAGGCGGCGGGCATTGCCGGTCGCGCCAACCAGCACGGCCGTGCTGGCCAGGGCGCCGCTGCGCGCCCATACGCCGGCCAGGGCATTGTAGAGTCCCTGCAGCACCGCCAGAAACACCAGCGCTGCGGCCATGGTCTCAACAAGAGCGTGAAACGCCGGGGCCGGCATGGCGAGCAGTCTGGCCACCAGCAGGGTCAGGACGCAGGCGGCGGCAAGGCCGGCAAGGCTGGCCAGCCAGCGTCTGAGCGGGCGCAGGCCCGGCTCGAAACGGTAAGCCCCTGCCGCGGCCAGCGCCCAGATCATGGAAAAACACAGTGTCAGGAATGGTGCGACAATGCCAAAGGCGGTTTGCGGCAGCGGCACCGGGCTGGCGCGCATGCAACCCCCGACGGCAGCGCCCGCGGCGATGAGAACATCCAGGCTTTGAAACAGCCGGGCAGCCAGCACGGTGTTGATGCGCCGGCCTTGCACGCTGGTCTTGGGCAGAATCGCGCCCGGGTCCGGCGGCGCCGCGGCAATGCGCGCGCGCGGCGCATGGACTGCTCCCCCGCCCGCCGCTGGAGTGGCATTGCCAGTCTGTGCTGTTGTGTGTTTTTGCGCCATTGCTAGCCACTCTTGCAAGGGCGGCAAGCTAGCAATTCAGGCTCAAGATGGCGTTAAGGGGCATGCTTAGAAAAGCGTAAACGCGGCAAACCCGCTGGCGTGCGGCCTTTGGGCGCCGCACAAAGTTCAGCGTTTATGGATAAAACACTTGAACCAGACAGGGCTTATAGCCTATTCCCGCCGACGGAGAGGTGGCCGAGTGGTCGAAGGCGCTCCCCTGCTAAGGGAGTAGGCGGTGTTCCCGTCTCGAGGGTTCGAATCCCTTCCTCTCCGCCATCATTCTCGTGTATCTATCTGTTATATTTGAATTAATTGTGAATTCATATTTCGTATCCCCATTTTTATCCCTAATTTGCGACCCTGGATTGGCCCGATTGTCCCGCGAAACGGGCTAACCGTGTCAGCCGCGCAAAAGGCCCTAGCCGTTCCCGAACGCAAAACTTCCTGATCATTATGTGAGTATTTTCTTTTCGCTCTGGGCCGATTCCCACTGGGCATGGGTTTGCCGTCAGGCAGCTTCCAGGATGTGCGGCCATTGGCACTGGCGCCGGTGACCGCTGCGATATATTGGGTTAGGGTGGACTTCAGCAATTAAATGCATTTGATGTTCTGCTCATTTGGCATACACCCATGCCGACATCACTAGAGATAATCGGGCAAATAGGAGACGTTCCCATATCAAACGACATTCAAGCCGAGAGTCACCTTGACGGCATGTCAATCAGAAAGCTCGAAGGTCTTTTTCCTCGATCTCGATCTGAGACACTTCTCCTGATCCGAGCCAATTCGCAAGGAGTTCTGCCACGGCTTCAACCTGCTCCGGTTTGCGCAGGACACATTCCCACACAGTCGCGACGCGCCATCCGGTCTCCAGGAGCGTGTCCCGCACGGCGATGTCCCGCGCAACGTTGGCCGAGAACTTGGCCTGCCAGAACTCCGGACGCGTGGCGGGGGTCGTGGCATAGCGGCACCCCTCGTGCCGATGCCAGAAGCATCCGTTCACGAATATGACGGCCCGGCACCTTGGCAGCACGAGGTCGGGGCGACCGGTGACGTTCTTCGCATGCAGGCGATAGCGGAAGCCGCGAGCGTGCAGCGCCTTGCGCAACGCAAGCTCGGGCTTCGTGTCCTTGCCCCGGATTCCGGCCATCATCCGGGACCGGGTTGCCTTGTCGACGATATCGACCATTGTGCACCTGGTTTTTGTTTCCAGGATCGTTATACACCATTGGAAACCGGTTCATCAGGAGATCGCATTGCCAGCCACCTTCGGCATCATCGACCTTTTTGCCGGCCCGGGCGGGCTGGGCGAGGGCTTTGCCTCCTTCGCCCCTGACGGGCACACGCCGTTCCGTATCGGCATTTCGGTCGAGAAGGAGGCTTCGGCCCATCGCACCCTGACCCTGCGCGCCTTCCTGCGCGAGTATCGGGCGCGGCACGACAGACTGCCCGATGAATTCATCGACTTCCATGCGGAGCTGATCGACGAGCCGGACTGGTCATCGGTGGACCGGGAGGCCTGGCTCCTGGCAACCGAGGAGGCACGCTGTCTCGAGCTTGGCACCGAGGCGGCAGCGGAGGCCATCGAGGGCGCGATCGCGAGGCTGAAACGTCAATTCGACGACACGATCCTGATCGGCGGTCCGCCCTGCCAGGCCTATTCCCTGGTCGGCCGGGCGCGCTCGAGGGGCAAGCGGGATTATGTGCCCGAGGAGGACGAGCGCCACTATCTGTTCCGCGAATACATCCGGGTGCTCGACCGGCTGAGGCCGGCAGCCTTCGTCATGGAAAACGTCAAGGGCATGCTTTCGTCCACGGTCGAGAGCCGTCTCGTTTTCGAGATGCTGATGGAAGATCTTTCCTCGCTCGGCACCGGCAGAGGGCACCAGTACGAACTGCGGGCAATCCACGTCGAGGATGGCACTGCCAGCCTTCGGGAGGCCGGGGAATCGAGGGATTTCGTCGTTCGGGCAGAGGAGTTTGGCGTCCCGCAGCGCCGGCACCGGGTCATCATCATCGGCATTCGCAAGGATCTGGCGGCCGGCACCGAAAACGCGCGCATCGATCTTCCTGCCTCGCCACGAACGGTTGACGAGGTGCTCGGGGGGCTCCCGAAGCTCAGAAGCGGTCTGAGCCGGGGTGGCGACAGCGCGGGAAGATGGAAGGAAGCCGTGGCCGAGGCCGCGGAGCTTCTGGCGCAGATCCACGAACAAGATGGCCGGGAGAAGTTGCGAAAGGAATTCCATTCGCTGGTTGGGCAGTTTCGCAGGGCAGGAAAGCTCGAACGCGAGGCATCCGCCCTGCCGACCGCCTACGCGAAATCGAATGATGCCCTCATGCGCTGGATCGAGCGTCCCGAACTGCGGGCGATCGCCCAGCATGAAACCCGTGGGCATATGGCATCAGACCTGGGGCGGTACCTGTTCGTGTCGGCATTCGGGCAGGTGCATCGCTACAGTCCCAGGGCCGCAGACTTCCCACCGGAACTGTATCCCGAACACCGAAGCTGGAGCACCGGTGCCTTCAACGACAGGTTCAGGGTCCAGCTTGCACATGAGCCTTCGACGACCATCACCAGCCACATCTCGAAGGACGGGCACTACTTCATCCATCCCGATCCGGCCCAGTGCCGCAGTCTGACGGTGCGCGAGGCGGCGCGGCTGCAGACGTTTCCCGACGACTACCTGTTCCTAGGCAATAGGACCCAGCAATATGTGCAGGTCGGCAACGCAGTGCCACCCTGGCTGGCGCGGAATATTGCGACGTTGCTACATGAAGTTTTGGTGCCTCGAATCACGGAATGAGAAATTCTCGAAAGAAGGTCCTTCAACCTTCAAGTCGATTCCGGAGGTCTCCGATCTTGAACTGCTCCAGCAGGACGACGTTGGAAGCTGAAGTATCAGGCAGGTTTTTCCGCCATACGAGCTTGGGCTCGGGAAGCACAGGCATCCATGAGAGCGTCGGCTTCATCGTCGGTAAGAGCTTCGAAGAGTATTCCTCCCCCATCGCGATTGAGAGCAATCATGAATTCCCTGAAGGCCCTCTCGCTCGACGTGATCCATGGCTCCCGTCGCATTGCGCGAACGACGGCTCTCGCTAGAGGCTTTCGTGCAGCGGTGTTTGTGCGTTCTACAAAGTTGCTCCGGATGTCCGCGGTCTTCAGGATTAGTCGCAACGCGCCTTCGGGATCATCCGGATCTGCGATGCTCGCGATGTGCATGTTCCACCAGAGACGAGATAGTGCATTGTCGTCGCGGATCGCGGTAAGGCCGGGAGCGAACATGTGGATTCGGACCTGGGAGTCGAGCTGTTCACCGCTATTCCCCGAAAGCCACCTGTCCCGCGAATAGCCAAGGCATTCGATATGCGTCAGTCTTGCCCAGACACGCTCCTCCCGCGCGAGAGCAGGTGTCATCCCTCGAAGGGCTCGGAACAGGATAAGGGAGTTCTCGATGTCGGCAGCCGCCGTCCTCGCCGTACCATCGAGTGTCGCCAGCAGGTCGTGATCAACCTGAACCGTGCTGGTCTCGACCGCCCAACCGTTATCGTGCTCGAGATCGCGGAAATCTCCTGCCTCATACCGGTCGCGGTTGGCCGCGATGCTCTCCCTGAGCTCGGAAAGTTTCTTTTCCGAAAGATATTTGAGTGGTGCTACCGTCATTTGTCTGCCTCTGCTACCAGCTGCTCGAGCCCGCCTAGAGGGCCTTCCAGAAGCTTCTGAGCGCTTTCGAGGATGAAGTGTCTGTCTTTGGATCAACGCCGCGCACGTCGCAGCGGGCCATGAAAGGAGCGTGCCAGCGATATGGCTCGTATTGGTCCGCGCCATTTTTAAGCGCGTCAAGGACTTCCATCACTGCCGGAAGATAGACGGCATTCATGACTACAGGTTTTCCGGTCGTCTGTTCGCGCAAGAGCATGATCGTCTCGTGCGTCTTCTCTCCGGCGAGAATGGTGATGCGGTCCTGTTCCAGGTCGACGTGCAACATCCCTTCAGGAATGTCTGGCGATCGGTCGAGTTCGAAGATGCTTTCGATGGGTGCAAGCTTCGCCTGTCCGACCGAGATGATGTGCTCTTCCCCGATTGCGATAATGTCCCTTCGGCTCAGGTCAACCGGCGGCGAAAACTCCGGGTGAATGGTTCCAGGGTTCCAGCCAGACAACTTGTCGTTCAACCAGACGATCGGTCGCAAGGATACCCTGTTCAGCAAAGCTCCGGCCGCGAAGTCGGTGCGGCCGGAGGGCCAGGCCAATGTGCGCAGTTCAGCATGATAAGTGTCAGCGCAGCGGACGAAACAGCCCACCGATGCCTTCCCGGTTTCGACGAGTTTCCGGATCTCGTCTTCCGTCAGGGTGGTTTCGTGCTGGACGGAAAGCGCCCCTGTTGCGATGTCTTCGCTCACGGTGAAGGTCATGTCGAATTCACCGGCAGTGAAATCCCCCGTGTCCTGCGCCAGGACCGGATGCGGATAGCGCGTTTCTTCCGAGAACCTCATACCGGCGCTTCCTCGACTTCCGCGCGGCGTACCGCGATCAATTCGATCGGGCCGTCGTATGGTTCATCAAACGAAACGGTTACCTTGCACCGTTCGCCGCGCTTGACATCGACCGTGAGCACGCCTGAACCTTGGGTGCCCGCGTCTGTTGCCGTTACGTTAAGGCCCTCGGGTGCGTTCACACCCGTGGCCAGGATCATCAATTCGATTGGCCCTGAAGCTTCCGGCGTGAAGTGCAGTTCCCTAGATGTGGCTGCTCCAGAGCTGTCTGCACGGATAAGGTTCCGCACCTCGCGAAGAACGACTGGCTCCCGTTCTCCAGCAGTGCCACGGCCGCCCGTGCCGCTACCAGTTCCGGGGCCACTACCACCTCCTTTTCCGCCAGACCCCGACCCAGTCTGGCTTCGACCGCCTCGCTGGCCTCCAGCTGGGCTAGGCGCTTTTCGAGACTTCGATTTCCGTCGCCTGGACTCGTAGGTGTACCGTTCGGGATCTCGCTCGGCATTCGGATCGTCGGGCGCGTCGGTCTTGCCAGTCTCCGCGAAAAAGCGACCCAGTTCGTCGAGGACGATGGAGCCCTCGTGCTTGACGCCGGTAGTGGCCTTGATGATCTCGCGGAGTTCCTTGCCGAGTTGTTTCATTGCGGTGGCGGCTTCAGCGCGTTTGGCAGCATCAGGGAGTCGTTCCGCCGAGAAGCCGTCATGTGCCGGGTTCTCAAGCTTCTTCAACAGTATGCCAGCCTCGAGATCGCCTGGTTCCACCACGACCACGAAGTCGCGTGAGCCGCGGAATTGCTGGAGGGGGTGCCCGAAGTGTCGTAGATTGTCCGTGATCAGCATCCCGTTTCGTATGAAACCGACACGGCAAGGCATTCGCTCTTCGATCAGCACTCTGACACGGATCTTTCCAAGCTTCGGGATGGTCAGAATCTTCTCTTCGGCACTGTCCGAAACGAGACAACGGTAGAGCTGCCCTGCGAAGGTCAGATCGGCTTGGTGACCTGTGCGCTCCGCTGCATCAATGATATCCTGTCTTGAGAAAAGGCTCTCCAGCGTGTTTCGATTGATATTGATTCTGCCATCGTCGACCTCGAAGACCATCTCTTCGCGATGAACAGCGCAGAAAAAATTCGAGACGAGTGAATAGGTCATGCGCACTGCCCAGTCTTCGGCGGCACGAAAGCCCATGCAGAAGATTGAAGTTCCGATCTCAGAGCGTTTCAACCAGTCCGGCACCAAGGCGGGATCCGTCACGGCCCGAAATCCATCTGGGTCGCCCCAGTAGCCGGTTGCCCTGTGTTTCGCACCGTCGGGCGCAGTGTGAGAAACAAGCTTAACCTTGCCCTGGGCAGCGAAGGCTTCGTCGTCTCCGTCTTTGTACATCGTCGCGTAGAAGACGGTCTGAAGATCCGAGACTGCAAACGAGGCATTCTTTCCGATCCCGAAAGAGCCGCCTGAGTCTGCTGTGTCCTTTGCGGTCACCCCGGAAGCCTTGACGAGTGAATGAAAGGGGGTTCCATCCTTGTCGGGCGGGCCGACTAGGCCTGTAGTGTTGTAGTCGGCGATTTCGAGCACGGGAATGGAACTCGCACCAATCACCCTGGAAGCGTTGGAGAAAAATTCCTTCTCTCGCTCCTGTTCGGCCTCGGCACTACAGGCGGCAATAGTACGTTTGAGGATGTCATGCGACGGAAAGCTCGAGGGATCGAGCTTCAAGACATTGAAAGACATTCTGACCGGGTCCGCCGACAGTCCTGTCGCCGCGTCGCGACTGTTCTGTCCGGCTTCGCGAGCGCAACTGGCGTATGGCGCATCACGGAACGTCTCGATTCCGGCGTCGCCGAGCCCCTCCTTCTCGCCTGCCTCGTTGGTCAGGAATTTCAGAACTGGTTCATTCATCCCTTCAGGTACTCCTTCTGCTGAATTCCTCGAACTGGCTGTAATTAAAGCTTGAAATCGCCTGAACTGCTGCTGTTGCCTTCGCCGAAGCGCGATCGAGCAAGCTCAAGCTCCCTCTGCAGAGCCCTGAAGATCTTCTTCACGTCCTCGTCGGAGTAGCTGTACGCAGACCGATTCGACAGATTGCCGATCAGTCGGATGTCTTTGAGGGCCCTGTTCACACGCCCCTCTGCCAACCTAACAAAGCTCTCTCTCTTGTCCTTCATGTCACATACATATCAACATTACGTACATATTGCAACATAGTGCCAATATATTTGTAATGTTTCCAATATGTGTGTGCCGCTTAAACCCACAGTGTCGTCATTGGCGACGTTCGGCAGGGCAATCAGCCAATATCGAGGAGAGTGGCTTGTCGAATCTGCGTGGGCGTATTGTCACCACTGAACAGCGGCCAGAACAACGGCAACAGAGCCGGCATCTGATCAAGGGGTCCGTTTGCGGCTGCAACGCTGCCCCGGTCATGGTTTTCGAAACGCCATCAGTGTAGGTTCCGTGACTTTCCACTTTTCGGGGCCACAATAGGGCTGTTCACGAAAAACGCCGGCGATGATAACATGGGATAAAACCTGCCTGAGTGACTCAGACGCTAGCACACGCCCTTGGTGTAACGAAAGCGTAAACCATGGGTCTGTGTTTTGACCACATTGTGTCTCGGACCAAGGCGCAGAGCGCGTCATATCAAACACCCACTCCACACGACCTTCGATCCCATGCCAGAACCCCACAATGCCCCTGTAAGGCGAAATCCGGCTCGCTGGTGCGCTTCTCGATGCTTTTGTCATGGGTAGAGGAGGGGGCCAAATTTCCATGATGACGATCCTGAGGCGCCTGAGAGGCGATTGTGCCAATGGGCCGGTTCAGGGCAGCGCGGTCACTCCACGGCCCTGAGCGTTTCACTCCCAGTCATCGGATTACGCCCTGAGGGTGCCGAAACAGGCTCCAACGATGGCTTCACAGTAACCGGCAAGGGCGTCGTACTCAGCCAGCAGCCTGCGATAAGTCTTTTCGTGCATGCCCTTGGGCCGGGAGCCCCTTTCGGTGAAAATGCCATACGGCCAGCCCAGCCTCTTGCGGATCTTGTTGGCACGCTCCCCCGCTCGCCAGTAGCTGGGCCGGCGCTGGCTGTCATAGGCCAGGTTGCGGCAATGCCGACAGGCAAACCGCTCGCCGGCATAGAGAATGGCGACACGCCGCTGGCACCCTGGCATTGGACAGAGAAACCAGGGGCGCTCACCACCGAAATGACAGCGTGTCCACACGAGGGCAATGGCATAGCACTTAGTCTCGGAGCTTTCCCCCTGCCGCCCCCATGTATGGCCGAGAATCAGGCTGTCATGAAAAGCCGCGATTCCGATGGCCCCCAGGGGTTCCCCATCGGCTGACCAGCTCCAGGTCCAGGACCCGCCGGGCTTGAGGCAGCCTCGTCTTTTCAGCTCGCGCACATCAAGCGAGAGGGTGTCCTCGACGATCGGCCTGGCCCCGTAAAACTCGCTGAGCCCGCTGCCAGCTCCGCCCATGACATTTCCTCCGGTTTTCCCGAAATCAATCGTAAAGTTTGTGCCAGTGCCTGGCCAGAGCCCGGAGTCTGGCAAAATCGCCGCTCAAGAAACTGCGTGCCGAAACGGGTCCGAATGGCGCCGGATGCAAGGGCGTTGGGGCTATCCTCAATTGTGAGATTCTGCCGTGCCAGATCGACCCGTTTTCTGGGCAAAACACCCCCCTGGCCATGCATGATAAAATACCCCAGATTTGTTAGGGTCTGTGGACAATCATCTTGAAGCGATGAGTGTGGCGACAAGGTTCCAGTTGGCGGCATAGCTGCAGTCCGTTTTGTCGTATTGCGTGGCTATCCCCCTGAATTTCTTTATTTTTGCAAAGTAATTTTCGACCAGATGCCGCCACTTGTAAGCATGGGTATCGTATGGGCGTTGGTGTTTCCGGTTCGATCTGAGCGGGATCACGGCGGTTGCGCCGCGCTCGTCGAGTTCCTCGAGCAACCCGTTCGCGTCGAACGCCTTGTCTGCCAGAGGCGCTCCGAACGGCACGCCCCTGATCAGCGGCGCTACCCCTTTCATGTCATGCGCCTGCCCCGGCAGCAGCAGAAACCGCACCAGATTGCCGAGCGCATCGACCAGCGCCACGATCCTGGTTGTCAGCCCGCCGCGCAAGCGCCCGATGGCCTGAGCCTGAGTCCCCCTTTTGCGCCAGAGGCCTTCTGGTGAACCGAAACGATGGTGCCATCAAGCAGGGCATATTCGAGGTCGGGGTCATCGCTCATCGCCTTGAAAAGACTCTCAAAAACACCCGCCTTTGCCCATCGGCGAAATCGCCGGAACTGGGTATTCCAGTTGCCGAAGACTGGTGGCGGATCGCGCCAGGGGCACCCGGTCCGAACCCGCCAGAACACCGCCTCCAGAAACAGACGATTGTCCTTCGCTGTCGCACCGGCATCGCCGGACTTCCCCGGCAAGTATGGCTCAAGCCGATGCCAAACCCGATCCGTCAAAACAAAACGCTGCTCGATCATTCAAACCTCCCTTTTGGAAGGGTGAATCACAAATCAGCAAAAAGGGGAATCCTGATTGTCCACAGACCCCTTAGTAGAATACGCAATTAAACCTTGACGGGTAAGGGTAAGGGAAAGGGAAAAGTATCAGCAAAGGCGGCGAAGGGCAGGCTTGGTCCTGTTCGAGGAGTGTTTGCGCCGCAGATTGGGCTTTCCTGTCAAACCCGCCAAGAGGCTTTGGAGAGTGCGGCGGATTTGTGCTCTGCCCTTCGGGCGTTCGTTCCGCAATAGGTTCACCGGACCTTTTGCCGGGACAGGCCCGGTAAACGGAAACACATCACCGGAACGGTTTGAACATGCCCCGCATGTCCTGCACCATCCCTCCTGTTCAGAACAAAATCCGCTGGCGCAGAATGGGCAAGCCAGTTGGGTTCAGGCCCTGTAATGCTCAGCTTTCGCGAACCCGCTTCAATCCGGTGCGGGCATAAAAAAGCACGCCGGGAAAACCGGCGTGCCTTGATCAGGTTGGTCACAGCGGTCAGGACGACTTGATGGCAATCTTGCGCGTCTTCCTGCTCACGGTTTCCGGCTTGTGCACGTCAATGTGCAAAACCCCGCGTTTGAAGCGTGCTTCGACCATGTCTTCATCGACATCGAAGGGCACGGGAATGAAACGCGAGAACGCGCCATAGGAGCGTTCGTAAAGGTGATAGCCGCTTTCCTCGTCGTCGCTGTCTTCTTCCTTTTCGCGGACCTTTTCGCCGCGCAGCAAAATGCCGCCGTCGACCAGTTCGATGTCAATGTCATCTTCATCGACGCCAGGCAGTTCGGCAGTAATTTTCAGAGCCTTTTTGGTGTCCTTGATGTCAACTTTCGGGTTGGCAATGGCGCTGACCCCGACCGGCACCATGTCTGTCCCCAGAAATTCCTCAAACAGGCGGTTGATATCTTGGTTCAGGAAGGTGCTGGCCAGGGGGGCTCTGCGGCCCAGTCTGAAACCATTGCTGAATGGAACAAGATTCTGTGTACGCATAGCTGTCTCTCCCTGATTGCAAGGCCGGTGCACCATGCGCCGGTCTTCAACTGGAAGATGTGTTCGCCCGGTCGAATTTCAAGACCGCTGCGGCGATTTGACCACAAAAATTTTGTTCCAATTATGCTTTCCCGTTCGTCCCTTATCGCGGCGGCATGCGCGCGCCTGCATCGAGACGGATCGATTCGGCATTGACATAGTCGTTTTCGATCAGACAGGCGGCGAAGCGGCCATATTCTTCCGGGCGGCCGAAGCGGGCCGGGAATTGCACGTGCGCGCGTAAAGACTCCTTCACCTCCGGCGGCAGGGCGTCATAGATCGGGGTGTCGAAAAAGCCCGGCAAGATGGTGTTGCAGCGAATGCCCTCGCGCGCCAGGTCGCGGGCTATGGGCAGGGTCATGCCGACAATGCCGCCCTTGGAGGCTGAATAGGCGACCTGGCCGATCTGGCCATCCTCGGCCGCCACAGAGGCGGTGTTGATGATGACGCCGCGGCCGGAATCACCCAGCGGCTCAAGACTCATCATGCCGGCGGCGGACTTGGCGGTGCACATGAAGGTGCCAACCAGGTTGATGTCGATGACGCGCTGAAAGTCGCTGATCTTGTGTGCGAAAATCTCACCGGTCTTGCGGTTGCGCCCGGCGGTCTTGCCGGCCCAGCCAATACCGGCGCAATTGACCATGATGCGTTCCTGGCCATGCGCGGCGCGGGCCGTGGCAAAGCCCGCATCAACGCTGGCCTCATCGGCGACATTGACCTTGGCAAAGGTGCCGCCGATTTCACTGGCGACCTGCTGGCCGCGCTCCTCATTGAGGTCAAACAGGGTGACGCGGGCGCCCTTGCCCGCCAGCACCCGCGCCGTGGCCTCGCCCAGTCCCGAGGCGCCGCCGGTGACGATGGCGGCAATGTCTGCACTGATTTTCATGATTATGCCTTCTCTTTGCCCAAATATGCTGGTCTGCTATGATGACCATCAAGGAGGCATGTACCCCCAATGCAAAAAGAACCCAAGCCTTTGCCTGCGCTTTTGGAAGAAAAACCCGGCTCCGGCCTGCCGCTGGTGCTGGCGCGGCCA
>JALWUB010000201.1 GCA_026993275.1 Robiginitomaculum sp.
CATGGTCCGGTCTCCCTGGATGCGCGCCAGTCAAGCATCAGGGCGTTAAACTTTGGTCAAGGCCCGCGTTTCAGGCGCGGCCTTGCAGGCGCTCGCCCATTTCCACCAGCAAAAGCCCCAGGCTGGCAAACATGAAGCTGACCGCCATGATGAACAGCATCGGGCTTTTGACATAACCGCCGTCCTCGGCAAAGCGCACCGGCGCGTTAATGCCCAGCCATGGCGACAGGTGGAAGACCAGCGCGCCGCCCAGCACTGCAATCGCCAGCAAGGCGCCCAGAATGCGCGTGCGCGGCAGCAGGATCAGCAGGGCCGCCAGCAATTCCGCCGCGCCGGTTGCCATGCGCACCTGCGGTTCGAAAAACGCCATGCCGGACTGTTCGGCGATATACTGAAACACCGGATTGGGGCCTGTGAATTTCTGCACCCCCATGATGATGAAAAATCCTGCCAGCACGAGAGCCAGCACCCAGCGCAATACGGTCATGGGACCTCCTACCTGCTGTTTGCCGCCACCCTATCAGCGCCCGCCCGGGCGAATCAAGCATTGCAGCGCTTCACACTTGCGTGTGCGCACCCTCGCCCTCGAGCGCGGCGCGGGCCTCGCTCTTGATGCGCTCGATCATGGCGCCAAGGCCATTGGCGCGCTGCGCCGACAAATTGCCCGCCAGCCCGATGGCGTCAAACACCGCGCGGGCATCGAGGGCAAGGATTTCGCTGGCCGGGCGGTCCGAGAACAGCCGGATCAGCAAGGCCGCCAGGCCGCGCACGATATGGGCGTCACTGTCGGCGCGGAACGCCAGCACGGGATCCTTGCCGCCACCCCTGGAGGTGACCAGCCAGACCTGGCTGACACAGCCGCTGATCTTGTTGGCCGGGCAATGCTCGGCCTCGCTCAGCGGCGGCAAGTGCTTGCCGAGCTCGATGACATGGCGATAGCGGTCTTCCCAGCCGTCAAGATATTCAAATTCATCAATCAGCGCGCGGGCGCGGGCATCATCAATCATCGCCGGACCATGCAAAAGGGAACTAGAGTCTGAACCTGGCGACATAGGCGCCAACGGCCCCGCTGGCAAGGCCAGAGCCTATTTGGCCACTGCGTCCCTGTCCTGCAGCCTTGCGGACAGGCCGGCGGCCATGGCGGCGAAAATATCACGCCCGGCGGAACCGGTCTTCAGGGCGGATTCGCAAATTTCCGGCTGGGCACGGCAAAATCCGGCGCTCGCCGAAGCGGCATCGAGAAGGGCGTCCCCATTGACCACGCTCTTGTGTGCCCGCGCCATCATGCGGTGATCCGGCGCAGAGAGTTCACGCGGCAGGAACAAGACCACAATGCCGGCCCAGAACAGCGATTTGAACACAAAACCCACAAGCTTCCCCGTTGTCATTCTTGCCGGCCCATGCCGGGCGCACCCTTTGCGGTGTCATGGACATCATGCACAAACCTGCGTTTTTTTCAATCAAAGCCTGGGATTGGCGTTAAGGAGCTGTTAGCGCCGCAGGCCGCTTTTGAAACAAGATTTCCGAAAATGCCGCTGCAGGCTCATGGCGAGACGGCAAAATCGGCAAGG
>JALWUB010000202.1 GCA_026993275.1 Robiginitomaculum sp.
GTGTAGGCCAGGCCGCCCTCAAAGGTGATCCGGTCACTCAGATGTGCCGTCATGTCCAGCTCAAAGCCCTTGGAGGTGGTCTTGCCGGCATTGGCGTTCAAGGTGGCGAAATTCTTGCCCAGGGCCCGGACGATCTGGTTCTTCCAGTCGATATAGAACACATCGGCATCGATCTGCAGGGCGCCATCCAGCCAGGTGCCCTTGGTGCCCAATTCATAATTATAGGCCTTTTCAGGATTATATGTGCGCTCGTCCGGCGCCACCAGGCCCGAGGTCGTGATGACGTTGAAGCCGCCGGTCTTTTCGCCCTTGGCGGCGCTGGCATAGAGCATCCAGTTGCCGGCCGGGTGCCAGGTCAGGGTCAGCTTGGGCTGGAAATTCTTGAAACGCCGCTTGCCGGCGAAAAAGCCGGGGGTGCCGGTCAACTGCACGATGTCCAGGACGGCCACGGATTTGCGCTCAGAGGTCCAGCGGCCGGAAATGCTGATGTTGAACCGATCCGTGACATCGGCCTGGATATTGCCAAAGACCGCAATGCTGTCGGTATTTTCCTTGGTGGTGCTGTTCAGCCCGCCGGCAATTCCGGCAAGAGAAGCCAGCACGGACGGCGGCAGGATGGTCGGCAATATTGTCAGCGTGCCGACGCGGCGGTCGTCATTTCTGGTGGTGCCGTAAAAATGATAGTAATAGGTTCCGGCCATCCATCGCACCCGGTCTGTGCCCGGCGAGGTGATCCGGAATTCCTGGCTCAGTTCCTGCTGGTTGACCTGGTTGGTCAGGAAGGCAATCTGCCGGGCCTCGTAATCATTGTCCACGCGCCGGAGAAAATCGAGATCGTTGAAGCCGGTGACCGAGGTCAGGGTATAGCCGTTGTCAAGGTCATAGGACGCATTCAGGGACATGGACAGGTTTTGCCGGTCCTTGCCGCCGGGGGTGACGGCAAAGCTCGTTGGCGCCGGCAGTTCGCCCTCGAACACCTGATTTGCCGGCGGCAGGCGCGAAACGCTGAAAAAGTCGGCATTGTTGGGGATGAAGGCCAGCGGATCATCGCCATCGCTGGTGTCCTCATAGGAGACGCGGAAGGTGATCTTGGCCCGGTCATTGGGCGTCAGGGTCAGGCCGCCCGCATAAACTTCGGTTTCGCGCTTGTCGAGGTCCTTGCCGGTCAGCTGGTTCTTGTAGAAGCCGTTGCGCCCATTGGCGACAAGGCCAAGCTGGAAGAACAGCTTGTCTTGCACCAGCGGCCCGCTGGCCGAGGCGCGCAGGTCGTATATGCCATCGGAACCGCCCGTGGCCTCCAGCGTGGCTTCATAGGTGTTGGCGGGCTCCTTGGTCACATAATTGATGGCCCCGGCAAAGGTGTTGCGGCCATAGAGCGCGCTCTGCGGCCCCTTGGCCACCTCGATGCGGGCAATCTGCGCCCCCAGAAGGGCCTCCATGGCCAAGCGGGACGATTGATAGACGCCATCGACGAAAAACCCCACATTGGGCTCGCCAATGGTGGTTGACAGGCCGCGGATCACCGGGGTGGCAGCATCGCCGCCAAAGAGCGGCGCCATGGTGAAGCC
>JALWUB010000203.1 GCA_026993275.1 Robiginitomaculum sp.
CTGGCAATGGCGGCGGTCCAGGGCAGTTCGGCCCTGATGGCCGAGCGCTTCCTGCTCAGCAGGCCATGCACCATGCCCAGGGCGCGCAGGGAATGCTCGTCCACCGTATAGCGGTGATACATGTTGAACTGGGTGCGGCCGGTAATGCGCCCAAACTCGGGGATATAGCGCCCCAGCACACCGCTTTCGCTCATCACCCGCAAGAGCGATTCAGGATTGCGGGCGCCGGTCAGGCAGGACAGGAAAATCTCCGCAGCGCCGGGATTGCGGCGATAGCGGGCATCAATCAGGCCCAGATGATCATGCACCGCCTGCAGTGCCGCCGGGTGCAGGTCGTGGCCCGTGGCATCGGCGAGCGCGAACAGCTGCAACAGGAAGAGCGGGTTTTCGGCCAGGCATGCCCGGTTTTCAAAATCCACCCTGCCGGCCTCGGAGACGAAGCCCGCCGCGCGCAGGCGCTTGCGCCGCTGCGGCCAGAACCGGCTCAGCCCCGAGGGCGCGCGTTTGGCCGCCAGCATTTCCAGCTGCGCGCACAGCACCCGGGTCAGCATGCCCACATCCCGGGCCTTGAGGTAATAGGCCTTCATCAGCCGTTCCACCGCCGGGGTGTCGCGATAGCCCATGGCGCGCGCCAGGTCCGGCTGCACGTCAAACCCCAGCCGGTCCTCCGGCCTGCCGGTGACCAGGTGCAGCCAGAAGCGCACTGTCCACAGAAAGCGCAAGGCGCGGTCATGGCGGCGCAGGGCGGCGGGGTCGAGAAACACCGCCAGCGCCTCGCGCGCGGTTCCTTTCTCCGGCGCCAGGCGCCGCGCCAGCCAGCCCAGGGTCTGCAGGTCGCGCAGGCCGCCCTTGCCGTCCTTGACATGGGGCTCGACCATATAGCGCGACTCGCCCAGGCGGGCATGGCGCGCATCGCGCTCGGCCAGCTTGGCGGCGATGAAGGCGCGGCTGGCGCGCGCGCTGTGCGTGCCCGCCAGCGCCTCGTGCAGGGCATGCGCCAGCTCCGGCTTGCCCATGAGCACCCGCACATCCATCAGCGCCGTGGCGCTGACCGTGTCGCTGGCGGCGAGGGCAGCGCATTCTTGCGGACTGCGCAGCGCATGGCCAACCTTGAGGCCGCAATCCCACAACAGATAGAGCAGGTCCGAAAACGCCTTTTGCAAGGCCGGTGAGGCCGCATCCTGGTGCAGCAGCAGCAGGTCCAGGTCCGAGCCCGGCGCCAGTTCGCCGCGGCCATAACCGCCGGTGGCGCACAGGCAATGGCCGTCCTCTTGCGCGCCCGCGCCTTTCAGCAGGGCGGCGAAGGCGTCCGTGACGATGCGGTCCGTTCCGGCGCTGAGCGTGCGGGCCGCGCGCAGCCCGTCCCGGCTTTGCACAAGCACGTCCCTGGCCTCCGCCAGCGCTGCCGCCCGGGCCTGCCTGAGCGCCTCCAGTTCGGGACGCGGCGGGCTCACCCGTCTTCCCCGCGCCGCAGCGCTTTGAGCGCATAGAGCGCATCGAGGGCCTCGCGCGGTGACAGATCGTCCGGCCGGATGGCGTCCAGCGCATCCAGAACCGGGCTGGG
>JALWUB010000204.1 GCA_026993275.1 Robiginitomaculum sp.
GGCGTAGATGCGCCCTGCATCGACCTGGACCCGCCCGGCGTGCACTGCGCCGCCATTGCCGAGTCGCGCCATGTGGATGTGATGGAAATGGACGCGGCGTCCCATACCGGCGTCGATGACATTCGCGAAATCCTCGATGGCGTGCGCTATGGCCCGGTTTCGGCGCGCTACAAGGTCTATATCATCGACGAAGTGCACATGCTTTCCAAGCATGCCTTCAACGCGCTGCTGAAAACCCTGGAAGAGCCGCCGCCGCACGCCATTTTCATTTTCGCGACCACGGAGATCCGCAAGGTGCCCGTCACCGTGCTGTCGCGCTGCCAGCGCTTTGACCTGGCACGCATTGGCCGCGAGGAGCTGATCGCGCACCTGCAGGGCATATGCGAAAAGGAAGGCGTGCAGGTGCATGCCGACGGGCTGGCGCTGATCGCCCGCGCTGCCGAAGGCTCGGTGCGCGATGCCCTGTCCATTCTTGACCAGGCACTGGTGCAGGAAGACGGCGGCGCGCAGGTGGATGCCGAAACCATCCGCACCATGCTGGGGCTGGCCGACCGCACCCGGGTGCTGGACCTGTTTGCGCTGACCGCGCGCGGTGACGCCCGGGGCTGTTGCAGCGAACTGCACAGCCAGTTCCAGGCAGGCGCCGATCCCCTGCTGGTCCTGCGCGACATGCTCGATCATTGCCATCAGTGCAGCCGCGCGCAGGTCCTTGGCGATGCGGCGGGGCTGGAGGAGTATGGCGATGCGGCGCAGACCTTGCGCGCGCTCGCCGGGGAACTCAGCCCCGGCCAGCTGGCCCGCCTGTGGCAAATGCTGCTCAAGGCGCTGGACGAAGCGCGGCTGGCCCCCGATGCGCTCAGCGCCACGGAAATGGCCCTGATCCGCATCTGCACCGCCGCCAGCCTGCCCGGGCCGGAAGAGGCGGCGCGGCTGCTGGGCGCCATGGGTGGCGGCACGGCGGCCGCAGCACAGCAGCCGCCGCACCCTGCGCAGAACCCGCCGCGCGCCAGTGCCCGGGCCACGGCGCCCGCCGGCGCTGCATCGGCGGCCGTGCAGCCCCAGGCCGGCACTGCGCCCGCGCCCGATCCTGATCCCGGCACCGGGGCGCCGCACGCCCGGCTGCACAGCCTTGAGGACCTTGTCGCGCTGTTGCGGGACAACAGGGAGAAACACCTGGCCGCCCTGGTTCGCCGCCATGTGCGCCTGGTCAGCCTGCGCCCCGGCGCCATGGTGTTCCAGCCGCAGGACGACACCCCTGACGATCTGGCGCCGCGCCTGACCCGGGCCTTGCGCAAGCATACGGGCCAGGCCTGGCTGATCAGCCTCGATGGCGATGCGCAAGGCGCGCCGACGCTGGCACAGCAGGCCCGCAGCGCGCAGGATGCCTTGCGCCAGAAGATTGAAACATCCACGCACATGCAGGATATTCGCAAGGCCTTTCCGGGTGCGAAAATCCTGGAGATCCGCAAGACCGGCTGCAAGGAGGATGAGGGCTGATGACCGATATTGCCACCATGGTGCGCCAGGCGCAGGAAATGCAGGCGAAACTGGCCGAGGCGCAGCG
>JALWUB010000205.1 GCA_026993275.1 Robiginitomaculum sp.
AGGCCCTGATTGCCGCCGTGCCGATCCCCGATCCCAGGGCAGAGCGGGCGCGCAAGCGAATCAGGATCGACAGCGATTTGCCGTCGCCGCTGGACAGCCGCGCGGCGCTGCACTTTTTGCCCTCGCGGATCATTGACGACCCGGCCGCCGAGCAATACCGGCCGCAGCTGATCGAAGTCGCCCCGGGCCATTTTGTCGCCGAGCATGATCGCTGCGAAACCTCGGACGGCCTGCTGGCGCCCCGCCCCGAACCGGCTTCCGCCGCGTCCCCGGCAAGCACCATATCCTGAGCGAAGCCGGAGGATGAGGACCGCGCCCTCCATGGTTCGGCTGCACTCATCATGAGGGGTGCTGCCGCATGGCTTGGCTCATGGCCTGCTTGCCCTGTCCTGTCACACCGCAGTGGTATGGTGTGAACGGGCCTGAGCCTGGATGGCTGGCGGTGAGGGTGGGATTCGAACCCACGAGACGGGAACACCGCCTACACGCGTTCCAGGCGTGCGCCTTCGACCACTCGGCCACCTCACCGGCGCGCGCACTATAGCGGCGCGGCGGGGCCGGGCAAGATGGCCATGGCTGTTGATCGCACTTCCCGGTTTGATGGCTAACTATGCCTGCCATGCTGTATTCCCTGGCCTGTCCATGGCCCTTTTCAGATGCCGCGCAGGCGTTACCATGGCGCTCTTGCAGAATGGTCCGCCTGCTCACGGAATGGAGAGAGAAAGCCATGCAGCACCCTGCCGGCGATCACGGCCTTTCAGACAAAGCCGCGGCGGTGCATGCGGTCAGCGGCCGGCCGCTTTTGCCGCCCTGGCCCGAAGGTTATCAGGAAGCCCGGTTTGCCATGGGCTGTTTCTGGGGCGCCGAGCGGCTGTTCTGGCAAACGCCGGGGGTGTGGGTGACCATGGCCGGTTATGCCGGCGGCGACACCGCCAACCCGGATTACCGGTCCGTGTGCTCCGGGGAAACCGGCCATGCCGAGACGGTGCGGGTGATTTTTGATCCTGCGGCGATCCGCTATGAGCAGCTTCTGACCCTGTTTTGGGAAAACCATGACCCGACCCAGGGCATGCGCCAGGGCAATGATGTGGGGTCGCAATAC
This sequence comes from Robiginitomaculum sp., assembly GCA_026993275.1. Lineage (GTDB taxonomy): Bacteria > Pseudomonadota > Alphaproteobacteria > Caulobacterales > Maricaulaceae > Robiginitomaculum_B. Next base: position 1,103 of record JALWUB010000205.1, read on the forward strand.
CGCTCCGCCATCTTTACGCTGACCCCGGAGCAGCAGCGCCAGGCGCTGGCGTCGCGCGACCGCTATCAGAGCCGCCTTGCCGCCAAGGGGCTGGGGCAGATCACCACGCAGATCAGCAAGGCCGGGCCGTTTTACCTGGCCGAAGACTATCATCAGCAATACCTGGCCAAGAATCCGGATGGTTATTGCGGCCTGAAAGGAACCGGCGTGGCCTGCGCCCTCTGACCGGCTGCCTGTTCCCCCAAAGGAGATTTGTGTTGAGCTTCTATCCGTCCCTGAAGGACCCCGCCTATCTGGAAGACCTGTTTGCGCGCTTTCCGCGCGGTGTGGCGCCGCTGATCGCCTTTCACGATGCGGTCTTGCGCAATCCGGACAGCCCGCTCAGCATTGCCGAGCGCGAAACCATTGCGGCGCTGGTGTCTGGCCTCAATGCCTGCGATTTCTGCTTTGGCGCCCACA
>JALWUB010000206.1 GCA_026993275.1 Robiginitomaculum sp.
TCCTCGCTCTGCGGCCGCACCAGATGGCGCTCCCAGATCTTGTCCAGAAGGGTTTGCGGGGCGGGATCAGGCGACATTCTTGACCCTTTCCTGTTCAGGGGTGTGCATGGGCTCCAGCCAGCCGTCCACATCTTCGGTGCGGCCATCGAACAGGCCAAAGAACTGTTCCTGCAAGGCGCGGGTGATGGGGCCGCAGCCACCGGCACCGGTGCGGCGCCCGTCCACCGAGCGGATGGGGGTGATTTCGGCCGCCGTGCCGGTGAAGAAAATCTCGTCGGCCACATAGAGCATTTCGCGCGGCAGGGCCTCTTCGCGCACCGTGTATCCGGCCCGCGCCGCCAGCTTGATGACGCAATCGCGGGTGATGCCGCTCAGGATCGAGGCCGACACTGGCGGGGTGTAGAGCGTGCCATCCTTGACGATGAACAGGTTCTCGCCCGCGCCTTCGGAGAGGCGGCCATCCACATCGAGCGCAATGCCTTCGGCAAAGCCGCGCGATTTGGCCTCGCGGGAGATCAGAAAGCCGGACAGGTAATTGCCCGCCGCCTTGGCGCCCATGGGCAGGGTGCCCGGCGCCGGCCGGCGCCAGGAGGACACACAGACATCGACACCCTCGGTGCGCCCGGCTTCGCCCAGATAGGCGCCCCAGGCAAAGGCCGCCATGGCGACATTGACCGGCGTGTCCGGCCCGGGGGTGACGCCAATATCGCCATAACCGTAATAGGCGATGGGGCGCAGGTAGGCGCTTTGCAGGGCATTGGCGCTGACCAGTTGCCGCGCTGCCGCGACCAGATCCTCAACACTGTAAGGGATCTCCATGGCGTAGATCTGCGCCGAGGCAAACAGCCGCCGCATGTGGTCGGTCAGGCGAAAGCCGCACGGCCCTGCCGGGGTTTCATAGACGCGGATGCCCTCGAACATCGCCGTGCCATAGTGCAGGGCATGGCTGAGCACATGCACCTTGGCATCGCTCCAGGGAATCAGTTTTCCGTCCTGCCAGATCGTCTGGGCTTGGGTAATGGCCATGATTGTCTCCTTGCGGGCCGTTCAGGCCGCATCCTTTTCGTCTTGAGGGGTTGGGGCCGGTTTCTTGCGGCCAAAGGCATCGCGATTCTGCGCCGCGATGGCGCGGTTTATGGCGTCCACATAGGCTTCGACACCGGCGGGAATGACGTCGCGCGTGCGCGCCCGCCCGCTGTGGCGCTCGCCATTGATGCGCAATACGATGTCGGCAATGCAATCGGTGCGCCCCTGTGCGCCGACATGGTTGATCTCCAGTTCCTCGACGGTGGCGCGCATGCCGGTGATGGTCTGCACGGCGTTGAAGGCCGCATGAATGGGACCTTCGCCGGTGGCGATATCGGTGACCTGGCCGCGCTCCGGGTGCTCCAGTTCGACCCGCGCAAACGGTTCGGCCATGGTGCCATGGGCGGCGCGCATTTCCACCCGGGTCAGGCGCCAGACGGCGCTTTGCGCCCCGGTCACGCCGGTGATCAGATTGATCAATTGCGCATCGGCCACCTCGCCGACTTCATCCGCCAGGGCCTTGAA
>JALWUB010000207.1 GCA_026993275.1 Robiginitomaculum sp.
AGGCAAACAGCAGCTTGGCGCCATGCTTGATCAGGCCGCCGGATTCCTGCTTGGTGCCGGGCAGGAAGCCGGGCACGTCCACAAACGTCACCAGCGGAATCCCGAAGGCATCGCAAAAGCGCACAAAGCGCGCCGCCTTCTTGGAGGCGTCGATGTCCAGCACCCCGGCCAGCACCATGGGCTGATTGGCGACAAAGCCCACCGTGCGCCCCTCCAGACGGCCAAAGGCGGTGATGATGTTGGCGCCAAAGTCAGGCATGATCTCGAAAAAGTCGCCCTCATCGGCGACCGCGCCGACCAGTTCCTTCATGTCATAGGGCATGTTGGGATTGGCCGGCACAAGGCTGTCCAGCACCGGCGCAAGCCGTTCCGGCTCGTCAAAACTCGGCCAGTGCGGCGGCTTCTCCCGGTTGCTGGCAGGCAGAAAGTCGATCAGGCGGCGCACCTGGGTGAGCGCCTCGAAATCATTATCGAACGCGCCCTCGGCGACGCCGGAAACCCTGGCATGAATGCGCGCCCCGCCAAGCTCCTCATGGGTGACGACCTCGTTGGTGACGGTTTTGACCACGTCCGGGCCGGTGACATACAGATAGCTGGTGCCGCGCACCATGAAGATGAAATCGGTCATCGCCGGAGAATAGACATCGCCACCCGCGCACGGCCCCATGATGACAGAGATTTGCGGAATCACGCCCGAGGCCAGCACATTGCGCTGAAACACTTCCGCATAGCCGCCCAGCGCATCGACGCCCTCCTGGATGCGCGCCCCGCCCGCATCAAACAGGCCGATGACAGGGGCGCCGTTTTTCAGCGCCATATCCTGGATCTTGCAGATCTTTTCCGCATGGGCCAGCGACAACGAGCCGCCCATGACGGTGAAATCCTTGGCGAACACATAGACCAGGCGGCCGTTGATGGTGCCCTGCCCGGTGACCACGCCATCGCCGGGCACGGTCTTGCTGCCCATGCCGAAATCATGGCAGCGGTGCTCGACGAACATGTCGTATTCTTCGAAACTGTCTTCATCGAGCAGGATGTCCAGGCGCTCGCGCGCCGTCAGCTTGCCCTTGGCATGCTGCCGCTCCACCCGCTCCGGGCCGCCGCCAGCCAGCGCCGCGTCGCGCCGCGCCTGCAATTCGTCCAGTATCTGTTTCATGCGCTTTCCTTTGCTCCAGCCATAGCATTGCCCGTGGCCGCTCAGCAATCCCGCCCGGCCAGGATCTGCGCGCGCAGGGCCTTGCGCATGGGTTTGCCGACGGCCGTCTTGGGTATGGCGCCAACGCGGATGATGCGGCGCGGTTTCTTGTAGGAGGCCAGACGGCCACGCAGCAGCGCCAGAATCTCCTCATCGGTCACGGACGCCCCGGGCTTGGGCACAAGGACCACTGTCACCGCCTCGACCCATTTGCGGTGCGGCAGGCCAATGACAGCGCATTCCAGAACCCCCGGGTGCTCCAGCACGATGTCCTCGATCTCGCGCGGATAGACATTGTAGCCGCCGGTGATGATCATGTCCGAGGTGCGGTCCAGCAAATAAAGGAAGCCATCCT
>JALWUB010000208.1 GCA_026993275.1 Robiginitomaculum sp.
CAGGCCAGGGATTGGTGTTGCCGCGCCGCGCGGCCCGGATCGCCACGTCATTGCCAAGAATGATCCGCAAGGAGTCATTGTCGGTGCGATGGCTCACGGCAATCACCCGCCAGTCCTTGTAGCCTGCAGGGAAGGCTATGCCATTGGGCGCTGGCGCAACGGTCCTGGCGGCCGCCTTTTGCGGTGCCGGAGCGCCCTGGCATGACGCCAGCATCAGCGCCAGTGCGGGGAAAAGGAGACAGGGATACAAGAGGGGTCTCATGATGCGCTCCTCAAAGGAAAGGGCCTGCTTTCAGGCCATTCTCAGGCGTTACTGGGCCTTGGCAAAGCCCAGCACATAGTCATACAGCGAATACAGGGTCACCAGCGCCGCCAGGCCCACGAATGCCCAGGACAGCACATCGGGCAAGCCCAGCATGTGGGCGCCAATCACGGCGATCTGGGCGGCGCCCTGGAACACCGCCTTGATCTTGCCGGAGCGGCGCGCGCCAATGCTGACGCCGCGAGAGGCCGCCATGATGCGCGCGTAAGAGACGATGATGTCGCGAAACAGGAAGGGCAGCACCAGCCACAGCGGAATCCAGCCGGCAATGGCAAAGGCGAGAAACACGGTGAGGCGGTAAAGGCTGTCGCACAGGGGGTCCAGCGCCTGGCCCAGGCCGCTGGCCTGGCCCAGCTTGCGCGCCAAAGCGCCATCGAGGACATCGCTGAGCTCGCTGAGGATGGCCAGAGCCAGCACCAGCCACAAAAGCGGTGTATGGCTGGCGAGCAGGGCATAGATGATGATGCCCAGCACCACCCGTGAGGTGGTCAGAAAATTGGGCGCGGTGAGAAATCCGGGAGTTTTCATGCCTGAGACTTAGCCTCCGCAAGCGGGCATGACAACAAGGCCCGGGCCACTTGCGCGAAACCATCGGCCGCATCCGCATCCGTCACCCAGGCAGGCAGGTCCTCCCCGGGCAGGCCATAGCGGGTGATGGAGTGCACGCCGACGGAGTGGGCAAAGCGTTTGAACATGGGCACGTCATTGGGCGAGTCGCCGCAATAGATGGCCGTCTTTTGCAAATGGTCCAGGGATTGGCCGCGCACTTGCGTCGCCCAGCGGCAGAACATGGCGTATTTGTCGTAATCGCCAAACCAGGCGTTGACGTGGATGGAGCTGACCTTGGCGGTGGCGCCGCCCGCCTCGAAGCGGGCCTTGATGGCGCGGGCCACCGAGAGCGGCAAGGGCGGCACCTCCTCGGCAAAGTCCACGGCCACATCGCTGGCCCGCCAGGGATTGTCCTGGGCCAGCACGGTGCCGTCAAATGCTGCCACGATGTCGTCCGCCATGGCGCGCAGGCGGGTGAGATTTTCTGCGCGCACCTGTGCGCTGTCATGCCAGAGCTGGCGCACATGGCCGCCATCGCGGTAAAAGCACAGGGCGCCGTTTTCGCCGATCACCGCATCGACAGGGAAAAACCGGGCGATCATGTCGCACCAGCCCGCCGGGCGGCCGGTGATCAGCACCACGGCGCGGCCGCTGGCGCGCAGGGCCTGCAGCGCCTC
>JALWUB010000209.1 GCA_026993275.1 Robiginitomaculum sp.
CGCCTGCCCGCGCCATTGTCTGCGACATCAATGCACAGATGCTGCTGGCCGGATGGGCGCGCGACGATGCCCAGGGCCTCAGCTGGGTGTGCGGCGATGCGGAAAGCCTGCCCTTGCCAGATGCCTGCGTTGATACGGTGACCATCGGCTTTGGCATCCGCAATGTCACCAACAAGGCCGACGCCCTGGCTGAAATGCGCCGGGTGCTGAAGCCCGGCGGGCGGTTTTTGTGCCTGGAGTTTTCCAGGCCGGTGGGCAAGGCCCTGCAAAAGCCTTATGATTTCTGGTCTTTCCAGGCCATACCGCGGCTTGGCCAGGTGTTCGCCAAAGACCGCGAAAGCTATCAGTATCTGGTTGAATCCATTCGCCGCTTTCCGGACCAGCAAGCCTTTGCCGCGATGATGCGCGAGGCCGGTTTTGCCAATGTGGACTACACCAATTTTTCGGGTGGCATTGCCGCCCTGCACACCGGCTGGGCGGTCTGATCCATGGCGATCGGGGCTTATGCGCGGCTCATGCGGGCATTCTTCGTGCTGGCCCGCCACGACGCCATCCTGCCGCATGAATACCAGGCGCTGCTGCCCTGGCCGGCGCGCCTGGCAGGACGGTTTGCGCGGCTGTTCTCGCGCCCGGGTCCGGGCGGCCCCGGCGAGCGCCTGGCGCGGGCGCTGGAGCAATTGGGCCCAAGTTATGTCAAGTTTGGCCAGTTTCTCGCCAGCCGCGGCGATATCCTGACGCCGCAAATTGCTGAAGGGCTGGCCAGCCTGCGCGACGACATGCCGCCGTTTTCCATGGACGAGGCCCGGGCCGCCCTGCGCGCGGCCTTTGGCAGCAAGGCCGATGCCCTGTTCGCCGGGCTGGAGCCGCCAATTGCCGCCGCATCGGTGGCGCAGGTGCACCCGCTGGTGCTGGAGGACGGCCAGAAGCTGGCGGTGAAAATTCTGCGCCCCGGCATTGAGGAGCGCATCAGCAAGGATATCACGGCCATGGCGCTGGGCGCGCGCCTGCTGGAGCGCTTCGTGCCCGCCTCGCGGCGGCTGGAGCCGCGCAAGTTTGTCGAGACCCTGGCGCGCTCGCTGACCCTGGAGATGGATCTGCGCCTTGAGGCCGCGGGGGCCTCCGAACTGCACGAAATCATGGACGAGAGCTTCGCCATCGCCATCCCGGAAGTGAATTGGGAGCGCACCGCCACGCGAGTGTTTTCCATGCAATGGCTGGATGGCGTGCCGCTCAGCAATGCGCAAGCCCTGGCCGCCTGCGGGGTGGACCGGGTGCAGTTGGCGCGCACCGTCACCAGCGGCTTTTTGCGCAGCGCCCTGGATTATGGCGTGTTTCATGCGGACATGCACGAGGGCAATCTGTTCGCCTTGCCGGATGGGCGTTTGGGCATGGTGGATTTTGGCATTATCGGCCGCATCGGCCCGCCGCAGCGGCGTTATCTGGCCGAGATTCTCTATGGCTTTTTGCGCCGCGATTACCGCCGCGTTGCCGAGGTGCATTTCGAGGCCGGCTATGTGCCCGGTGATTTCCGGGTGGATGACTTTGCCC